>DATHAU010000024.1:0-2591 GCA_035296545.1 Microvirga sp. | reverse complement strand
GACATCCTGCCCGCCAGCCAGCGCATTGCCGAGCACCTGTGGTATGAGGGCACAGCCGACGCGGTTTATCAGAACCTCGACATCATCGAGAGCTACCGCCCCGAGTACATCGTGATCCTGGCTGGTGACCACATCTACAAGATGGACTACGAACCCATGCTCCAGCAGCACGTGAGCCAGGGTGCCGACGTGACGGTCGGGTGCATTGAGGTGCCGCGTCCGGAGGCCAGCGGCTTTGGCGTCATGGCCGTAGATGAAACAGACCGCATCATCTTCTTTCTGGAGAAGCCGAAGGATCCTCCTGGCATGCCGGACAAGCCCGACATGGCTCTGGCCAGCATGGGCATCTACGTGTTCACCACACGCTTCCTTGCCGAGCAGCTCAGGCGGGATGCGGCCGATCGGGGCTCCAGCCGTGACTTCGGCAAGGACATCATCCCCTACCTGGTACAGCACGGCAAAGCCGTGGCTCACCGGTTTACCGGCTCCTGCGTGCGCTCCTCCACGGAGGCTCAGGCCTACTGGCGGGATGTGGGCACACTGGACGCCTACTGGAGAGCAAACATCGACCTGTGCGAAGCTCTGCCGGCTCTGGATCTGTACGACCAGGAATGGCCGATCTGGACCTTTGCGCCGATCACCCCGCCGGCAAAGACCATTCATGACGAGGAGGGCCGCAGGGGTGAGGCGATCAACTCGCTTCTGTCCGGCGGCTGCATCATATCCGGTGCAACGGTTCGCAAGTCGCTTCTGTTCACGGGTGTTCGGGTTCACTCTTACGCTCAGCTCAACGAGGCCGTTGTGCTGCCCAAGGTGGAGGTTGCCCGCTCTGCCCGGCTCACCAGGGTCATTGTTGACCGTGGTGTGCGCATTCCGGAGGGGCTTGTGGTGGGGGACGACCCAGACTTGGATGCGCAGCGGTTCCGCCACACTGATGAGGGTGTCTGCCTCATCACACAACGAATGATCGACAAGCTGAGCAGTTAGTCGTCACAGAGTGCGTAGTGGCGGAAGACAAAGCCTGACCTAAATCGCCTCGGGCCAGTGCCACACAATAGGCCCACACGCTTTCGGCACCCCTCACCAGCAAAGGCAGCGCCCCGGCAAGTAGCAGATAAACGAGCGCCCTCACCTTATTCGATAATGGCTCAGCATTGGCGAGCCTGTTTTATCAGGTTCACTCAACCTTGAGGCGGGTATTTCTCCCGTGATTTGGGACAGAACCAATTCATGTTCAACTACAAGAGGCGGTGACAATTACAGTCCTGTGGAGCGACGTGATCCTTGGAGAAGGATCACCGAATTGCGCTGAGCAGACGTTTTGACAAGAAGTTTGTAACTGGTGCTGTGCCAGGATCTTCCCAACCCGGAGGGTTCCATGCGCGCCAACAGAAAGCTTCCACAACTGTGACTGGATGCGCTGACTACTGAAAGTAGTGCCGACAGCACGCTTGAGACCTATAGAAATGACCTTTCCTGCTATCCCGTTTGGCATGAGGCCGAAAGCCTCATGCTCAATAAGGTCATAGAAGACTTTCAGCCAACGCTGATCCAGCTGCTCGCTAAGAGCCCGGACCGAAATTGGTTGAGTGGCCGGGGCGGGGCTGATTCCAAGGGGTTGTTGAAGCCTAACTTGGAAGCGCCATGTGGACCCCAGCCACTCGGCGGCAGCATAGCCGCGACGGGTTGCGATACGAAACAGACCTGACCGATGCCGAATGGGCTGTGATCGAGCCCCTGATGCCCAAGCCCCGCCAGCGAGGCCGCCCGCGTGCATGGCCGCTGCGGGAGATCGTCAACGCGATCTTCTACGTCCTGCGAGGTGGCATCGCATGGCGTCTGATCCCCAAGGACCTTCCGCCCCGGACCACCGTCTATCGCTGGTTTGCGCTCTGGCGTGACACAGGTCTGTTCGAGCGCGTCAACCACATCCTCATCATGGCAGACCGGGAGCGGGTGGGGCGGGAGGCATCGCCGACTGCTGCCGTGCTCGACAGCCAATCAGTCAAGACCACTGAAAGCGGTGGACCCCGGGGCTATGACGCAGGGAAGAAAGTGAAGGGTCGCAAGCGGCAGGTCATGGTCGACACGGATGGACGCGGGCTCGTTCTGGAGCCTCAGACCGCCGACGTGCAGGACCGGGATGGAGCCCCTGTTGTCCTGCGTCTCTCGCGCCGCTCGTTCCCTTTCATCGCCAAGGCGTTCGCCGACATGGGCTTTGCTGGCCAGAGACCTGCGAACGCGACCTCGATCACAGTCGAGATCGTCAGGATGCCACCGGATCAAATCGGGTTCGCGGTTCACCCGCGCCGATGGGTCGTCGAGAGGTTCTTCGCATGGATCAGCCGCAACAGGCGGCTCTGGAGGGACCCGGAGGCGACACTGACCTCCGCCCGAGCCTTCCTCTACGCCGCCTCCGTCATGCTCCTCACCCGCCGATTGGCTCGCGCTTCATGAGTTTCGGTCCAGACTCTTAGCTCGGCTTTGGCCATTTCAGGCATGTGATTAGGGCGGGAGGCGGCGAAGCGAACGATGCGGTAAGCTGTCGGAGTTTCCGCCAAGAGACGCCGCCATGCCGGACCTACCCGCCC
>DATHAU010000023.1:0-5517 GCA_035296545.1 Microvirga sp. | reverse complement strand
GATGGTCTGGCCGAGGACGAAATGGTTGCCCATCACCCGCATGGCCTGGCGGGTGGCGGTGCGCACGGCCGGGAGGCCGAGCCGCTTGGTGAGCTGTCCCAGGATGCCCTCCGGCGTCTCCCCGGGCTGGATGATCCGCGCGGTGATGCCGAGCGCCCAGGCGGAGGCCGAGACCAGGAAGGCGTCGGACTTGGACTCATGGCCGGCGAAATCGCCCTGGCCCAGCTTGTCCTCGATGAGCTGGTCGGCGGTGGCGGAATCCGGCACCCGCAGCAGGGCCTCGGCCAGCACCATGAGGGCCAGGCCCTCCTTGGTGGAGAGCGAGTATTCCCGCAGCATCTCCTCCACGCCCCCGAGCCCGCCGCCCTTGGCGCGGATCGCCTCGATCAGGCGCGCGGCCCCCTGGTCGACCCGGCGCTCCCGCTCCGGGGACAGGCGCGCATGGGCGAGAAGGCGGGCGGCTATGGCCTTGTCGTCCTCCGCGTAGGGCGGGTTGAAGGGCAGGGCGGCGCTGGCGGTGGGGGGCATCGGGGCGTCCTCTGGAAGGTTTCCCCGAATATAAGAGGGGGCAGGCCGGGTTTCGATGGCAATCTTCGGCTCTTTGCCTTATGAAATCCGGCCGAACAGCAGGAGAGCCGCAAAAATGACGGAGATCGACCGGATCGATCGCAAGATCCTGAAGCTGCTCCAGAGCGACGGCCGGATCGCCACCGTGGACCTTGCCGAAAAGGTCGGGCTGTCCCCCACCTCCACCAGCGACCGCATGAAGCGCCTCCAGCGGGAGGGCTATATCGCGGGCTTTGGCGCCAGGCTCGATCCGCGCCGGATCGGCCTCGAGCTCCTGGTCTTCGTGGAGGTCTCCCTCGACAAGACCACGCCGGACGTGTTCGAGAAATTCGCCGGGGCCGTGCGGCGCGCGCCGGAGGTCCTGGAGTGCCACATGGTGGCGGGGGGCTTCGACTATCTGGTGAAGACCCGCGTGGCCGACATGGCCGCCTACCGCCGCTTCCTCGGCGAAACTCTGCTGGCCCTGCCGGGCGTCAAGGAGACCCGCACCTATGCGGTGATGGAAGAGGTCAAGAGCGACGGGATGCTGCCGGTGTAACGGCCGCACCCCGCCATTCCGATGATGGGATCACCGGCGCAAGGCCGGTGATCACCGCAGTGGCCGCTACCCCGAAACCGCTTCCGGGCCGTTCTTCGTCTTCCACAGGGAGAAGACGATGCCGCCGGCGATCAGGGCGAGCGTCACGCCGAGCGAGATGGTGGGATCGAGCTTGCCCACGATCTGGTTCCAGAAGATCTTGCCGCCGATGAAGACGAGCACCAGCGCCAGGGCGTATTTCAGGTAGTGGAAGCGGTGCACCATGGCGGCCAGGGCGAAGTAGAGCGCCCGCAGGCCGAGGATCGCCATGATGTTGGCCGTGTAGACCACGAAGGTATCCGTGGTGATGGCGAAGATCGCCGGCACCGAGTCCACCGCGAAGATCAGGTCGGCGACGTTGATCACCACGAGAGCCAGGAAGAGCGGCGTCGCCCAGGTCACGTTCCTGCCGGTGTTCGGGTCGGGCTCGCGCACGAAGAAGCGCTGGTCGTGAAGGCGGTTCGTCACCCGCATGTGGTTGCGCAGGAAGCGGACGAGCGGGTTTTTCTCGATGTCCGGGTCGCTTTCGGGAACCAGCAGCATCTTGATGCCGGTGGCGATCAGGAACGCGCCGAACACATAGAGAAGCCAGGCATATTCCTGCACGAGGGCGGCGCCGAGCGCGATCATGATGCCGCGCAGGAGGATGACGCCGACGATGCCCCAGACGAGGGCGCGGTACTGATACTTCCGGGGAATCGCGAAATAGCTGAAGATCAGCGAGATCACGAAGACATTGTCGATGGACAGGGACTTCTCGATGAAGAAGCCCGTGAAGTAGGTGATGCCGGCATGGCTGCCGTCCTGGGTCACCAGGAGGCCGGCCTCGAACGACCACCAGATATAGGCGCCGAAGAGCACCGCGATGCCGATGTAGAAGGCGGAGAGCACGAGGCTCTGCCTGACGCCGAGCTCCTTGTCCTTTCTGTTCAGGACGCCGAGATCGAAAGCCAGGAGAACGATGACGAGGCTCAGGAAGGCCGTCCACATCCAGACGGGCTTCCCCAGCCATTCGGAGAGAAAAAATTCTAGCATAACCGGACCTATGATTGCTTCTGTTCAAGCATCAGTTCCGACATCGCGAACGTTTCTTGCGTCCGCCAGAGGGGCCCGGTCACCGATGGACCCTAGGTGGGGAGGGCCCTCGCCACCGTCAAGTCTCCCGGGCTTGAGAATTTCTGCTCAATTTTGTGTCGATTGCCGCCTCAGGCAGCACGAATGCGCGGGCAACGGACTTGACCCCTGGCGCCCATCTGGTTGCATGGTGACCAAGAGGGCAGGTGGCCGGAAAGAGCGCCACCGGGCTCCAAACGATAAATCAGAGGTGACGGTGATGGCTTCGGATCGTTCGACAAGGGCAGGGTGGCTCAAGGGAATCGTGGCAGGCGCTGCCGTGCTCCTCGGCGCAGCGGCCGCCCAGGCGCAGACCCCCGTGCGGTTTTCCCTCGACTGGCGCTGGGAGGGGCCGGCGGCTCCCTTCGCGGTGGCCCTGGACAAGGGCTACTTCAAGGCCGAGGGCCTGGACGTGACGATCGATCCGGCGGCAGGCTCCCGCGAGCCGATCTCCCGGGTGGCGTCGGGCACCTACGACGCGGGCTTCGGCGACGTGAACTCCCTGGTGCGCTTCCGGGACGAGAACCCGGGCACCGACATCAAGGCCGTGATGGTGATCTACGACCGCCCGCCCTTCGCGATCATCGGGCGCAAGAGCCGGGGCGTCTCCAAGGAGGCGTCGAGCCTCCAGGGCAGGAAGTTCGGTGCGCCCGCCGCCGACGGGGCCTATGCGCAATGGCCGATCTTCAAGGCCGTCAACAAGATCGACGATTCCACCATGAAGTTCGAGAACGTGGGCTTCCCGGTGCGCGAGCCCATGCTGGCGCAAGGGGAGGTCGATGCGGTCTTCGGCTTCTCCATGTCGTCCTACATCAACCTGAAGTCCCGCGGGGTGCCCGCGGACGACATCGTGGTCATGCTCATGAGCGACTACGGGGTCGACCTCTACGGCAACACCATCATCGTGTCGCCGAAATTCGCCCAGGAGAAGCCCGAGGCCGTGAAGGGCCTGCTGCGGGCCATCATGAAGGGCGTGCAGGACACGGTGAAGGACCCCTCCAGCGCCGTGGACGCGGTCATCAAGCGCAACGACGTGGCCAAGAAGGACGTGGAGCTGGAGCGCCTCAGGATGGTGCTCGATCAGAACATGATCACCCCCTGGGTGAAGCAGAACGGCTATGGGGGCATCGACAAGGATCGCTTCGCCAAGGCCCTCGACCAGATCGGCCTGACCTTCAACTACAAGGCCAAGCCCAAGGTGGAGGATGTGTTCATCGACGGGTTCCTTCCCGCCGCCGACCAGAGGAAGGTGAACTGACCATCGCGGGGCCCGGGCGCATGGCCGCCCGGGCTTCTTCACCCTGAAGGCGGCCCCCTTTCATGAAATCCTTCGTCGATATCCGCGACGTCACCCATGTCTATGCCCGGGCCGAGGACGGCGCGCCTGCGGTCAGGAACCTGACCCTGAAGGTCCAGGAGGGCGAGTTCGCCGCCATCGTCGGGCCGTCGGGCTGCGGCAAGTCCACGCTCATGAAGCTCGCCACGGGCCTGCAGTTTCCCCGCGAGGGGACGGTGATCGTGGACGGCCGGGAGGTAGGCGCGCCGGTGAAGCTTGCCGGCATGGCGTTCCAGAACCCCACCATGCTGCCCTGGCGCACCACCCTGGACAACATCCTCCTGCCCCTGGAGATCGTGGAGCCGCACCGCTCGCGCCTGCGCCGCCACAAGGCGGAGTACGTGGCCAAGGCCGAGGCCCTGCTCGGTCAGGTCGGCCTGAAAGGACAGGGGCAGCGGTTTCCCTGGCAATTGTCCGGCGGGATGCAGCAGCGCGCCTCCCTGTGCCGCGCCCTGATCCATGAGCCCAAGCTCCTCATGCTCGACGAGCCGTTCGGGGCGCTCGACAGCTTCACCCGCGAGGAGCTGTGGTGCGTGATCCGCGACCTGCACGCGGCCCAGAAGGTGACGATCATCCTGGTCACCCACGACCTGCGCGAGGCGGCCTTCCTGGCGGACCGCATCTTCTGCATGAGCGCGCGCCCCGGCCGCATCGTGGCGGAGCGGGAGGTGGATTTCCCGCGCCCGCGCGACCTGGAACTCACCTATACGCCGGAATTCGCCGCCCTCGTCCACGAACTGCGCGGCCACATCGCGCAGGCGCGCAACGCGGCCTGAGATCGCCCATGAACAACAAGAACAAGCTGGCCCTGGCGCCCTGGGTCTTCACCATCGGCTTCTTCGCCCTGTGGGAGATCGTCTGCCGGCTCCTGAACGTGTCCAGCTTCATCCTGCCCGCCCCCTCCACCATCCTGCTGGCGGTGTGGGAATATCGCACCCAGCTCGCCTATCACGCCATGCATACCCTCTGGATGACCCTGGCGGGGTTCGGCCTTGCGGTGGTCTTCGGCCTTCTTCTCGGGATGGTGCTGGGCTCGTCGCGGCTCATCAATGCGGGCAGCTACCCGCTCCTCGTGGGCTTCAATTCCATCCCCAAGGTGGCGGTGGTGCCGATCCTGGTGTTCTGGTTCGGCGTCGGCTGGGTGCCGCCGGTGATGACCGCCTTCCTGATCTCGTTCTTTCCCATCGTGGTGAACGTGGCCACCGGCATCGCCACCGTGGAGCCCGAGATGGAGGATGTCTTAAGGGCGCTCGGCGCCTCGAAGCGCGACATCGTCTTCAAGGTGGGCGTGCCCCGCTCCATGCCGTACTTCTTCGGCTCGTTGAAAGTGGCCATCACGCTGGCCTACGTGGGCTCCGTCATCGGCGAGCAGAACGCCTCGAACGTGGGCATCGGCAACCTGCTCACCCGCGCCTCCGCCGCCTTCGAGGTGCCCCTCGTCTGGGCCGCCCTCGTGGTGCTCGCCGTGCTCGGCGTGTTCATGTACGCGATTACGGCCTATGTGGAGCAATCCATGACCGGCTGGGCGCAGCGCTCGCAGATGGCGGCGTAATGAACGCTCATGCGCGCTTGCCCTCATCCTGAGGAGCCGCGTCAGCGGCGTCTCGAAGGAGGGTCCAGGGAGTGGGGAAACGCGACGGAACTCCCTCTCCCGTGTGGGAGAGGGGCAGGGGTGAGGGAAGGCCCCCTCCGAACAGAGCACAGCCGGTGGTGAGCTGAGGCCTAAGCGCTTTACTGAAGAATCGTCCTGCCCTCACCCCTGCCCCTCTCCCACACGGGAGAGGGGACGCGTCGCGCTTCCCGCACCCTCTGGATCATCCTTCGAGACGCAGACTTCGTTTGCTCCTCAGGATGAGGGCTGCGGGATCGTGAGCCGTTCTAAGCCGGCGCTCAGGAGAGGCCGGGACGAGCGGAACTGTCCTCG
>DATHAU010000022.1:0-13458 GCA_035296545.1 Microvirga sp. | reverse complement strand
ATGTTCGGCCACAAGCATTTCCAGCCGGTGATCGAGGCCATTATCCGCCTGGCCGAGAAGGCCGCCAAGGAGCCCCGCGACTACCAGCCCGCGGACTCGGCCGACGTGGAGAAGGCAGTGCTCGACATCGCCGAGAGGGATCTGCGCGAAGCCTACAAGATCACCCGGAAGCAGGACCGCTACAGCGCCGTCGACGCCGTGAAGGCGAAGGTGATGGCCGATCTCGTTCCCGCCGAGGGCGAAGCCAGGTTCGACGCCGAGAAGGTCAAGGCGGCCTTCAAGGAAGTCCAGGCCAAGGTGGTGCGCTGGAACATCCTCGACGAGGGCAAGCGCATCGACGGCCGCGACCTGAAGACCGTCCGCCCGATCCAGTCGGAAGTGGGCATCCTGCCCCGCACCCACGGTTCGGCCGTGTTCACCCGCGGCGAAACCCAGGCCCTGGTGGTGACCACGCTGGGCACCGGCGAGGACGAGCAGTTCATCGACGAGCTGGAGGGCACCCGCAAGGAGACCTTCCTGCTGCACTACAACTTCCCGCCCTATTCCGTGGGCGAGACGGGCCGCATGGGCTCGCCGGGCCGCCGCGAAATCGGCCACGGCAAGCTCGCCTGGCGCGCCATCCACCCGATGCTGCCGGCGGCTCACGACTTCCCCTACACGATCCGCGTCGTCAGCGAGATCACCGAGTCGAACGGCTCCTCCTCCATGGCCACGGTCTGCGGCGCGTCTCTCGCGCTGATGGATGCGGGCGTGCCGCTTCGCCGTCCGGTGGCGGGCATCGCCATGGGCCTCATCCTCGAAGGCGAGCGCTTCGCGGTCCTGTCCGACATTCTCGGCGACGAGGACCACCTCGGCGACATGGACTTCAAGGTGGCCGGAACGGAAGCAGGCATCACCTCGCTCCAGATGGACATCAAGATCGCCGGCATCACCGAGGAGATCATGCGGGTGGCGCTCGACCAGGCTCAGGCCGGCCGCACGCATATCCTGGCCGAGATGAACAAGGCGCTCACCGCGCCCCGCGCCGAGCTCGGCGAGCACGCCCCGCGCATCGAGACCATGCAGATCCCGGTCGACAAGATCCGCGAGGTCATCGGTTCGGGCGGCAAGGTCATCCGCGAGATCGTGGAGAAGACCGGCGCCAAGATCGGCATCAACGACGACGGCCTGATCAAGATCGCGTCCGCCGACGGCAAGTCGATCAAGGCGGCCTATAACTGGATCCGCTCCATCGTGGCCGAGCCCGAGATCAACGTGATCTATGACGGCACGGTGGTGAAGGTGATGGAATTCGGCGCTTTCGTGAACTTCTTCGGTTCCCGCGACGGCCTCGTCCACATCTCCGAACTCGCCAAGAACCGCGTCGCCAAGGTCACCGACGTGGTGAAGGAGGGCGACAAGGTGAAGGTGAAGTTCTTGGGCATGGACGAGCGCGGCAAGGTCCGCCTCTCCATGAAGGTCGTCGACCAGGAGACCGGCGAGGACATCACCGAGAAGCTCAAGGCCGAACGCGACGCCGAGCGGAACCAGCGCGACCAGCAGAAGCAGGCCGCGGGCGAGTAAGAACGCTCAGGCTCCAGACAGGAACGAAAAGGCGCGGCTCAGGCCGCGCCTTTTTTGTTGCTCAGCGCGGCTCCCTCTTCGGAAAGGCCGGTAGCCGTCCGATTGCTTGTGGAGCCCTGCACTTCTAGAGCGGCAGACGATTTATCGGAGTCCTCTGCCGCTCCAGGTCTTGTTGTGCCGTATCGTGTTTTTTCGCAAAACCGGCACCCACTCTTGCGCACGATGCTCTAGCCTGTCGATTTGAGAAGATCGCTCAAAACCCGGCAGAAGGTGAGATTTAAGCGGTTTGATTATTGAGACGAGATTTTGAGCGATCTTCTCAACGCTGCAGTCTAACCCAGAGCTGACTCGATCTATTCCGAGGCGACATCGTTTGCGTCTGCCACGGTTCCGCAATTCCCGTTCTGCGAAATCCGGTCCTACAGAGCGCTCAGTCCCGACCATCTGTGAACTGAACGAGATCCCATAGATTGCCATACAGATCCTGGAACACGGCGACGGTGCCGTAGGGGGCCTGCTTGGGTTCGCGAATGAACCTGATGCCCTTCTCGATCATCGCGGCGTAATCCCGTTGGAAATCATCGGTCCGGAGGAATAGGAACACGCGTCCGCCAGCCTGGTTTCCGATGAATGTCTTCTGATCGAGCGTGGACGCGCGCGCCAGAAGCAACGAGGTCGTTCCATCCCCACGAGGGCGCACGACAACCCACCGTTTGTCTTGCTCCGGCTGATAGGTGTCCTCAACCAGTTCAAACCCCAGCTTGTTGACGTAGAAGTCAATGGCTTCGTCGTAATCGCGAACCACAAGCGCAACATGTTCGATACTCTGCTTCAATTTATGCTCCCTTCTAGGGCATACCCTACCCAACCCAGTATGCTCCTCGATTGGCCCGCCATCCCCTGAGACCGAGCCTAGCGCAATTGACCCTAGGGACTGCTGACGATAATTAGAATACTTCTAAACAAGGTCTTGCCATGCTGTCCCGCGTCTTCGGCCTCGGCCGACGCCCCTTCGATTCCTTGAGCGAGCAGGAGATCCTGGCGCTCGCCATCTCGTCCGAGGAGGACGACGGGCGGATCTATCGCTCCTATGCGGAGGGCCTGCGCGAGGCCTATCCGCAATCGGCCAAGGTTTTCGACGATATGGCCGCGGAGGAGGACCGGCATCGCTCCGCCCTGATCGAAGCCCACCGGAGGCGCTTCGGCGAGACGATCCCGCTGATCCGGCGCGAGCATGTGCGCGGCTACTACGAGAGGAAGCCCGACTGGCTGGTGCGGCCGCTCGGGGTCGAGCGGGTCCGGGCCGCGGCCGAGACCATGGAGGCGCAGGCGCACCGCTTCTACCTGGAGGCCGCCAAGCGCACCACGGACGCCTCCACCCGCAAGCTCCTGGGCGATCTGGCGGCAGCCGAGAAGGAGCACGAATCCCTCGCCCGCAGGCTCGGCCTCGCCCACACGCCGGATGCGGTCAAGGAGGAGGAATCCCAGACCGAGCGCCGCCAGTTCATCCTCACCTTCGTGCAGCCCGGCCTTGCGGGCCTCATGGACGGGTCGGTCTCGACGCTGGCGCCGATCTTCGCGGCGGCCTTCGCCACGGGGGACACCTGGCAGACCTTTCTGGTCGGCCTGTCGGCTTCCGTGGGAGCCGGCATCTCCATGGGGTTCACCGAGGCCGCCCATGACGACGGCAGGCTCTCGGGGAGAGGTTCGCCGGTCAAGCGGGGCCTCGCCTCCGGCATCATGACGGCCGTCGGGGGCCTGGGCCACGCCCTGCCCTACCTGATCCCGCATTTCTGGACCGCCACCATCATCGCCGTGGCGGTGGTATTCGTGGAGCTCTGGGCCATCGCCTTCATCCAGAACCGCTACATGGACACGCCCTTCATGCGCGCCGCCTTCCAGGTGGTGCTCGGCGGCGCGCTGGTCTTCGCGGCGGGCGTTCTCATCGGCAATGCCTGAGGCTTCAGGGGGTAGTTTCGCACGGGGCGCGCTTGCGCGGCCGGGATGGGAGGGCGCATCATGCCGCCCTCCCCTGTTATAGAGAACCAGAACCGTGTCCGATCCCCACAGCATCACGAGCTTGGCCGCCCTCGAGGCGCTCTACGACCAGTCTCCGGCGGAAGCCTCGATCCTGAAGGAGAAGGACCGGGTCGTTCCGGTCTACCGGGCCCTGATCGAGGCCTCGCCCTTCGCAGCCCTGGCGACCCGGGGGCCGGAAGGGCTCGATTGCTCCCCACGGGGCGACGGGCCCGGCTTCATCCGGGTCCGGGACGACAGGACCCTGCTGCTGCCGGACCGGCGCGGCAACAACCGCATCGATTCCCTGCGCAACATCGTGCGCGATCCGCAGGTCGCCCTGCTGTTCCTGATCCCGGGCCTGGGCGAAACCCTTCGGGTCAACGGCCGCGCCGCGATCTCGGTCGAGCCTGCCCTGCTGGAGAGTTTTTCCGTCGACGGCAAGGCTCCGAAATCCGTGCTCGTGATCGCGGTGGAGGCGGTCTATTTCCAGTGCGCCCGGGCCATCGTGCGCTCCGACCTGTGGAATCCGCACAAGCATGTGGCGCGAAGCGCCCTGCCGAGCGCCGGACAGATCCTCGCGGCCCTCAGCCGGAGCGGCTTCGACGGCGAGGCCTATGACAGGGCTTTGCCCGAACGGCAGCGGGCGACGCTCTATTGAGCCTTGACCTGAGGCCTCGGGCCCGGGAAAAGGCAGGTCTACATTTCTCAAGATAAGTTCAAGGACATGCCATGACGGTTCAACGCATCAAGCCCGGCCCCCGCATGAGCGGCGCGGTCGTCCACGGCAACACGGTCTATCTGGCGGGGCAAGTGGCCGGCCAGGCGGCGGGCCAGAGCGTCACCGAGCAGACGAAGGAAATTCTCTCCATCATCGACAGCCTTCTGGCCGAGGCCGGCACGGACAAGTCGAAGCTCCTGATGGCCAATATCTGGCTCACCGACATGGCCACCTTCCAGGAGATGAATGCCGTGTGGGATGCCTGGGTGTCCCCGGGCAACACCCCTGCCCGCGCCACCGTGGAGGCCAAGCTCGCCACGCCCGCCTTCAAGGTCGAGATCGCCGTCATCGCGGCGAAATAAGCCTTTCGGCAAAAAAAGAAAGCGGGCCTTTCGGCCCGCTTTCCGTGTTCCACGCGATGCCGCTTACGGGCAGGGATGGCGCAGGCCGTCATAGCCCAGATAGGTGCCCGAGGCCGGATCGTAGGACCGGTAGCGCTGGGCGCAGTAGGAGGCCGTATTGCCGCCGTAGACCGGGGCGGCCTGAGCCTGCGACTGGGCGATCGCGCCGCCGATGATGGCGCCGGTGGCAAGGCCCAGAGCGCCGGCCGCAAGCGCATTGCCGCGGTCGCGGCGGTAATAGCCGCGGGGCTCATAGCCGTAGCGGCGCGGAGCGTAGTAGCGGCGCTCCACATAGCGGGGACCGCCGCGATAGCCGTCGCGATATCCGCGGCGATACTGAGCATAGCTCGCGTTCAGCTCGCCCGTCTGCAGCGCGGCGGCAAGCTCGCTCACCGGCGCAGCCGCCGTCTGGGCCGAGGCCGGGGCGGCAAGGCCGAAGGTTCCAAGAGCCGCCGCGGCAGCCACCGTCAAAAACATCTTACGCATAGGACCACTCCTCGAATGTTGGGAGGCGAACGCCGTTTTCCCTAGGTCGTTCCAGGCCACGCTTGATGGCGCCGCTATCCCTCGCGAGAACGTGAGGCGGTTCGGGCGGGTTGGGGCGTTCGCCTGCGCCCCTCCGGGGCGGCCTCTCTCGACGCGCCGGCCTGCCGCTTACTCATGATCCCCTGCCCGGTCGGGCAGAGATCCAGGACGGCGCAGCGGGCGCAGGCCGGACTCGAGAAGAAACAGCAGCGCTGCCCGTGCAGCATCATGACCTCGTGATGGTCATAGACGGCTTGCGCGTCCCAGTCCGGCGGGAGCAGGGCGGCAAGCGCCACATGGGAGGGTCCGACCGCCATGGACTGCGCGATGAGCCCGGTGCGCTGCGCCACCCGGTGGTGGTGGCTGTCGACCGGCAGCGCCGCCTGCCGCAGGTTGGAGAAGGACAGCACCGCGGCGCTGGTCTTCGGGCCGATGCCGGGAATGCTCTCCAGCCAGGCTCTTGCTTCAAGCGCCGGCATGGCGCTGAGAAAATCGAGGGACAGGGCGCCGTGGCGGTCCTCGATGGCGCGCAGGACCGCCTGGAGGCGGGGCGCTTTCTGCTCCGGCCAGGTCACCCCGTGAATCGTCTCCTCGACCTCCTGTGTCGGCGCGTCCTTCAGGGCGGCCCAATCGGCATAGCGCGCCCGCAGGGCCTTGAAGGCGCGCCCCGAATCCGCGTTGCGGGTGCGGTGGGACAGGAGCGAGGAGATCAGCTCGCTCAAGGGATCGAGGTTGTGGAAATAGGGGATCGGACAGCCATAGACCGCGCAGAGGCGCCCGTGGATGACGAGGGCCTTCTCCTTGAGATCGTGAGCATCCGGATTCATGGCAAGCAGATTCATGGCAAGGCAAGTCGCGAAAGCGACTCGCGGTTCCCGCAAAGGCCTCTTGAAGCAGGCTTCGTTAAAGAATGAACCGGCTCAGATCCGTGTTCTTCGCCAGGCTTTCCACCTCGTTGCGCACGTAGGAAGCGTCGATGGTCACCTTCTCGCCCGAGCGGTCGGGGGCCGTGAAGGAGACGTCGTCCAGCACCCGCTCCAGCACCGTCTGAAGGCGGCGCGCGCCGATGTTCTCCACCGAGTTGTTCACCTCCACCGCCACCTTGGCCAGCGCGTCGATGGCGTCCTCGGTGAAGACGAGGTCCACGCCCTCCGTCTGCATCAGGGCCACGGATTGCTTGATGAGGCTCGCCTCGGTTTCCGTGAGGATGCGCTTGAAATCCTCCACCGTGAGCGGCGACAGCTCCACGCGGATCGGCAGGCGGCCCTGCAGCTCGGGCAGGAGGTCCGACGGCTTCGAGACGTGGAACGCGCCCGAGGCGATGAAGAGGATGTGATCGGTCTTCACCGACCCGTACTTGGTCGAGACGGTGGTGCCCTCGATGAGCGGCAGCAGATCGCGCTGCACGCCCTCGCGGGAGACATCCGCGCCGTTGCGGCCCTCGCGGGCGCAGATCTTGTCGATCTCGTCGAGAAACACGATGCCGTTGTTCTCCACTTGGCGCAGGGCCTCCTGCACGATGGCGTCCTGGTCGAGCATCTTGTCGGCTTCCTCGGTGACGAGGGGATCATAGGCCTCGCGCACGGTGGTGCGGCGGGTCTTGGCGCGGCCCGCCCCGAAAGCCTTGCCGAACATGTCGGAGAGGTTGATCGCCCCCACCGACGCCCCCGGCATGCCGGGGATCTCGAACATGGGAAGCCCCTGCCCTCCGGTCGATTGCAGCTCGACCTCGATCTCCTTGTCGTCGAGCTCGTTGGCGCGCAGCTTGCGGCGGAAGGAATCCCGGGTGGCGGCGCTGGCCGTGGTGCCCACCAGGGCGTCGAGCACCCGCTCCTCCGCCGCCACATGGGCCTTGGCCTGAACCTGGCGGCGGCGCTCGTCCTTCACGAGGCCGATGCCGATCTCCACGAGATCGCGCACGATCTGCTCCACGTCGCGGCCCACATAGCCCACTTCCGTGAACTTGGTCGCCTCGACCTTCATGAACGGCGCGCCCGCAAGCTTGGCGAGGCGGCGGGAAATCTCGGTCTTGCCGCAGCCGGTGGGGCCGATCATCAGGATGTTCTTGGGCGCGACCTCCTCGCGCAAGTGCCCTTCGAGCTGCTGGCGGCGCCAGCGGTTGCGCAACGCGATGGCGACGGCGCGCTTGGCGTCGTTCTGGCCGACGATGTAGCGGTCGAGTTCGGAGACGATTTCGCGAGGAGAGAAACTGGTCATGATGAAAGAATGGGATGTGGCAATCGATGCGCAAGGTGGGTGGGAAGAAGTCGCAGCAGCGCCGTGCGCACCGGCCGCCAGCCCGCGCTGAGCAGGAGCACGAAGGCGCCGAGGACGAGCACGGTGGCAGGAAGGGTCCGGTCGGCCAGCCCGACCTGGGAGATCAGGGATGAAAGGGCAAATCCCGCATAACCCAGGCCTGAAACAAGCATCGCGCGGCGGTCGATCAGGACGGCCACCGCGCCGAGCAGGACGAAGAGGGCAAGCACGGCTACCGCGTTCCCGACCTGAGGCATCAGGCCGTCGCCGGTGAATTGCGCGACCAGGGGGTGAACGATCAGGGGCGCGGCCAGCAGGTGAAGCCAGAAAGCGATGTCGTTGCGGCGGGTCACCCGTTGCGGATCGGACAGGTCGAAGCGCATGGCCAGCGCAAACACAGCGCAGCCGGCGCAGAACACCGTAAGGGCGAGAGCCTTCCCGGACATATCCGGGAACACCGCAAACAAGCTTCCGATGAGGGCCGTGACCAAGGCGGCCGCTCCGGCCGCAATGGTGATCGGCACACGGAACCGAAGGTAATGGAGGGCGAGCATCGCCATGGTGATCAGGGCGGAGGCGGTGACGAATCCTGACGATTTCGACGCGATGCCGAAGAGGTCCAGGAAGCCGGGCTTGCGCTCTCCGGGCTCCATCATGGCGAACAGAAGATCGGCGGTCTTGAAGACGGAGAAGGTGAAAAGGCACAGCAAGACGATGCTGGGAAGCGCCATGCGGCGACGGCGCGTGAAGAACTCGGCCAGAAGCCAGGCTGTGACGGTCAGAACCGCCCATCGCGCCGCCGAGCCTGCCACCTGGCTCACCAGATAGGCGAGGGCGCCGGTAAACAGCGCAATGCCCAGGGTCACGAAGACATCGCTGAAGCCGGTCACGAAGCGCAGCTTCTCGTCGTCCTCCGGCTCAGGGGCGGACGCGGCCGTGAGTTCGAGCGCAAGCGCCCGCAGGTCGGCCGCCTGCCGGTCCGTCACGATTCCCCGAACGATGCCCTGTTCGAGGACGTCATCCCTGATCATGGGTCGAGGCTCTCTATAACAATATTGCTATTGGTATAGACGCATATCTCGGCCGCGATGGAAAGCGAGCGGCGCACGATGGCTTCCGCATCCATGTCGCTGTCGGCAAGCGCCCGCGCGGCGGCCAGGGCGAAGTTGCCGCCGGACCCGATGGCCATGACGCCGTTTTCGGGCTCCAGCACGTCGCCGGAGCCGGACAGGAGCAGGCCCACCTCCCTGTCGGCGACCAGCATCATGGCCTCCAGGCGGCGCAGGTAGCGGTCGGTGCGCCAGTCCTTGGTCAGCTCCACGCAGGCGCGGGTGAGCTGGCCCGGATATTGCTCCAGTTTGGCCTCGAGGCGCTCGAACAACGTGAAGGCGTCCGCCGTGGAGCCCGCGAAGCCGCCGATCACCCCGCCCTTGGACAGGCGTCGCACCTTCCTGGCGTTGCCCTTCACGATGGTCTGCCCCAGGCTCACCTGGCCGTCGCCGCCGATGACGACGCGGCCGCCCTTGCGAACCATGAGGATCGTGGTGGCGTGCATGAGGCGGGGCGTGGCGTCTTCTGACACGGGTCGGAACTCCGGGAGCCTGGATCGAATGAAGCGGCCCGTCCTGGCAAGGGAATCTCGGGAGCCGTTCGAGCCCTGACTTAAGCATTCGTCATGCAAAAGCAACGCGGGTGGCGTTTCCTGTCGCAGCTTGATAGAAGGGCGCTGCCTCCTGCTCCTCTCGAAAAGGAACCCTATGATGCGCTCCGCGAGCGTCAGCCGCCGCACCGCCGAGACCGATGTGGCCGTGTCGATCGCCCTCGACGGGACCGGCAAGGCCGAGATCTCCACCGGCGTGGGCTTCCTCGACCATATGCTCGAGCTTTTCGCCCGGCACGGCCTGTTCGACCTGACCGTGAAGGTGGCGGGCGACCTGCATGTGGACCAGCATCATACCACCGAGGATGCGGGCATCGCCCTGGGACAGGCGATCCTGCAGGCGCTTGGCGACAAGAAAGGCATCACCCGCTACTCGGACATCCACCTGCCCATGGACGAGACCTTGACGCGGGTTGCCGTCGACATCTCGGGTCGCCCCTTCCTGGTGTTCCGGACCGCTTTCCCCACGGAGAAGATCGGCGCCTTCGACACAGAGCTGGTGCGCGAGTTCTTCCAGGCCTTCGCCGTCCATGCAGGCCTGACCCTGCATGTGGAGACGCTCTACGGCCAGAACAGCCACCACATCGCCGAGAGCTGCTTCAAAGGCCTGGCGCGGGCCTTGCGCCAGGCGGTGGCGCTGGACCCGAGGGAGGAGGGCCGCATTCCCTCCACCAAGGGAACGCTCTAGAACCAACGAAGAGACGCCATGGTCCACGCCCGGACGATGCGTCAGGGATGACGATATGAGCACCTTTACCCTGCACCTCCCGCGCGATGCGCGGCCAGGCGACACCGCCGCTTTGGACGAGGCGGAGCTCGTGAAGGACGCCTTCTCCTGGGGAGCGTTCTTCTTTACCTTCTTCTGGTTCTTCGCGCACCGCCTGTGGCTCGCCGGGC
Organism: Microvirga sp.; assembly: GCA_035296545.1. Lineage (GTDB taxonomy): Bacteria > Pseudomonadota > Alphaproteobacteria > Rhizobiales > Beijerinckiaceae > Microvirga. The sequence goes on along the minus strand of DATHAU010000022.1, from coordinate 3,419 downwards.
TCGCCGTGCTGGCGATCCTGTTCGCCTTCGGGGCGGTCCTGAACCTGCTCGACGTGCATCCCCTGGCCGCTGCCCTGGCGCAGGCTCTGCTGCAGGCCCTGATCGGCCTGGAGGCCAACAGCCTCAGGCGCTGGACGCTTGCCCGCCGCGGGAGGCCCATGGTCGATGTGGTCACGGCCGCCGACCGGGACGAGGCAGAGGCCAAGGCCTTCGCCCGCTGGCTGGAGCAGCGCCCCGCCCCGCCGCGCAACCCGGCCCCCGCGGCCGTTCCGGCCATCGTCCGCAGGCCCGAGCCGGTGATCGGCCTCTTTCCCGATGCGGAGCGTCCCCGGTGAGCGTGGTCATCATCGATTACGGGTCCGGCAACCTGCACTCCGCCGCCAAGGCTTTCGAGCGGGCGGCCCGGGAAGCGGAGCTCGACGAGGCCATCGCCGTCTCGTCGGATCCGGATGCGGTCCTGAAGGCGGACCGGATCGTGCTGCCGGGGGTAGGGGCCTTTGCCGATTGCCGCCGCGGCCTCGATTCCGTGCCCGGCATGGTGGAGGCGCTCCAGCACCGCGTGCGCCGGGAGGGCCGTCCCTTCTTCGGCATCTGCGTGGGCATGCAGCTCATGGCGACCCGGGGCCTCGAGCACACCACGAGCCATGGGCTCGACTGGATTCCGGGCGACGTGAAGGCCATCGAGCCGGACGACCGGAGCCTGAAGATCCCCCATATGGGCTGGAACACCCTGGCGGCGGCCAAACCCCATCCCGTGCTGGAGGGTATTCCCACCGGGCCCGAGGGGCTGCACGCCTATTTCGTGCATTCCTATGCCCTTGACGCCCTCGACCCGGGCGACGTGGTGGCCACCACCGATTACGGCGGACCGGTGACCGCCATCGTCGGGCGCGACAACCTCGTCGGCGCCCAGTTCCATCCCGAAAAGAGCCAGGCCCTCGGCCTCAGGCTCATCGCCAATTTCCTGAGGTGGCGCCCGTGATTCTCTATCCTGCCATCGATCTCAAGGAGGGCCGCTGCGTCCGCCTCGTTCAGGGCGACATGCACCAGGCGACGGTGTTCAACGACGATCCAGCCGACCAGGCCGCCACCTTCGAGCGCCAGGGCTTCCAATGGCTGCACGTGGTCGACCTCGACGGGGCGTTTGCCGGAAAGCCCATGAACGCCGCCGCCGTGGAGGCGATCCTGAACCGGGTGAAGATCCCGGTGCAGCTCGGGGGCGGCATCCGCGACATGAAGACCGTGGAGGGCTGGCTTCGCAAGGGGGTCTCCCGGGTGATCATCGGCACGGCCGCCGTGCGCGATCCTGCCTTCGTGCGCGAGGCCGCGCGCCTGCATCCGGGCAAGATCGCGGTGGGCATCGACGCCAAGGACGGGCGGGTGGCGGTGGACGGCTGGGCGCAGACCTCGACGCTCACGGCGGAAGAGCTCGGCCGCCGCTTCGAGGATGCGGGGGTGGCCGCCATCATCTACACGGACATCGCCCGCGACGGCATCCTCAAAGGTCTCAACATTCCCATGACGCTCGCCCTGGCCCGGGCGGTGTCGATCCCGGTCATCGCCTCCGGGGGTCTTGCTTCCATGGCCGATATCGAGCGCCTGACCCAGCCCGAATGCGCCGTGCTCGGCGGCGCGATCTCCGGCCGCGCCCTCTATGACGGGCGCATCGACCCGGATCAGGCGCTGGCTCTGTTGAAGTCGATGCGCAAGGACTCTTCTGTCGAAGTTTGTCAAGATCCTTCTTGACAATTCTGCATTTGTTCCTGTATTGTGTGTTCATAAATGGACTGGGGGATGTTCCCGGTCGGCGCCTGGCCTCGGCTTTGCCGGGGCCTTTCGCTTTTTAGGGGAAGATTTTCAGTCCCCATCCCAAAGTTTTGCCGGTCGGGCTGCGCCGAAACTTGTGTGCAATGATTTCCCTTGTTCTATTCGGCTGACCAGGCCTTAGAACACCCAATCCGATTGGCCTTGCGAACAAGTCCGCAAGTTGAAGCCCCGAAGAATTCGCCTTCTTGTCTGCAAAGCAGATATCGAGATCATCCATCTTGATCCGGCTGAAGTTACCCCGATCTTTGATCCTTCTGAATTCAAGCTCCAAGGTATTGTCTTCCTTTGCTCCTCTTTTCTCGAACATGCAGTGGGTAATCCTTCCTTCCTGCCCCTTCTCGAGCAGAAAGGCATGCGTCCTCTCCATGCAAAACTGCAATCCTATGTGGTAGGGATTGTCCGGAGAAGCATATCGACGCGTCAGGGCTCTCTTGTCGATCACGCTGGCGATAACTGTAACGGCCGAACCTTGGATGATCCCGGAGAGCTCATCCATGAAGCGCTGCCGCAATGTCTGGTTCTGCAAGAATTTGAAGGGAATGAGCTGCTTCCGGATCTCCCGCTCGTGCAGGATGATCATGTCGTGTCCAAACCACCTAAACTTAAAATCCTGAATGGCCGGAACAATCTCGCGGATGTAGTCGGACTTCTTGAAGATACAGAATGCCAATACGAAGAGAGGAAAGTCCTCATGAATCGAGTTGAGATCATGATCACCACTCTCATCAACATAGATGACATAATCGGAAAAGGGTGGCATGCGATCCGCAGAGATGGGTAGGTCAGATGCTGAAAGTTCGCCTTATTCCCTGCTTGGATGTCAAGGACGGACGCGTCGTCAAAGGCGTGCAGTTCCTGGACCTGGTCGACGCGGGCGATCCGGTGGAGGCCGCCAAGGCCTATGACGCGGCCGGCGCCGACGAGCTCTGCTTCCTCGACATCACCGCAAGCTACGAGGCGCGCGGCATCCTGCTCGACGTGGTGCGGCGCACGGCGGAGGCCTGCTTCATGCCGCTCACCGTAGGCGGCGGGGTGCGTACGGTGGAGGACATCCGCAATCTGCTGCTCGCCGGCGCCGACAAGGTGTCGATCAACACCGCCGCGGTGAAGAACCCGGATTTCGTGCGCGAAGCCGCTGAGAAATTCGGCAACCAGTGCATCGTCGTGGCCATCGACGCGAAGAGGGTGCCGGGAGACGGCGAGGAGCCCCGCTGGGAGATCTTCACCCATGGCGGGCGCACCGCCACGGGCATCGATGCCATCGCGTTCGCCCGGCAGGTGGCAAGGCTGGGGGCAGGGGAGCTTCTGGTCACCTCCATGGACCGGGACGGCACCAAAGGCGGCTACGATCTGGCGCTGGTGCGCGCCATCGCGGATGCAGTGTCCGTGCCGGTCATCGCGTCCGGCGGCGTGGGCAATCTCGACCATCTGGTGGACGGCGTCCGCAGCGGCCATGCCAGCGCGGTGCTCGCCGCATCGATCTTCCACTTCGGCACGCACACGATTTCGGAAGCGAAGGGCCACATGGCGCGGGCCGGGCTGAAGATGCGATTGGATAAAGCGGCGTAGACTTGCTGCCCCTTAAGCAGGTA
>DATHAU010000021.1:0-6865 GCA_035296545.1 Microvirga sp. | reverse complement strand
CGGCGGGTCCGGCGGGACCTCCGGGACCCGCCGGACTGGCGGGCCCGCCCGGCCCCATGGGACCGGAGGGCAAGCCTGCCACCGCCGCATCGATCCTGCGCGTGCTGGTCCAGCAATGCGCTTCCGGAGGCCGCTGCGTCGCGCGCTGCGCCGACGACGAATATCCGATCAACGGCACATGCAACCGCGGCGACCGGCTCGATATGGACGAGAGCAGCATCTACTGCTTCTCGACGGACGAGAACGCCGGCGCCACCCGCGCCCGGGCGATCTGCGCCAAGAAATAGCGGCTGCGCCAAGAAAGAACGGCTGCGCCACGAAAAGGGCTGCGGCGGCACCGGAAGCCGCCGCAGCCCTTTTTCATGGTCGAGACGCGCAGGGAGGGCGGTGAACGGGATCCGCTCCCCTTGCGTGGAAGCGCCTCTTGCCTCTTCGATTCCGCATCGGCGAGCAGGGGCGCTTCGCCGGAACATCGCCCAGGCCCTACTCTCCTATTCGCCGGCGAGAAGCTTCTCGGATTCCTTTGCCGAGGGCGCCAGATGCTCGATCAAAACCCATTCGGTGCAGGCTCTCAGAATCGGCGCGAGATAGGCCCGGTTGCCCTCGATCTCCACCACGCGGCAGGAATAGGCCCTGCGCTCCCCGGGAGGGCGGTAGATCACCGTTGTGCCGGGCTTGATGTCGTCTCCCTCGCCATTTGCCGCGACGTCGTTGGCTCGGGGCCTTTCGCCGATCCTGTTGTCCTGCGTGATGTCGGCCGCCTTGCTGGCGTGAAGCCGCTCGAGGGCCGCGATGGCGACGCGGGCCCGGTCGCGATAGCGGTCGGTCACGACCCGCATCAGGGAGCCTTCCTGGCGCCCCGGATACCAGGAGAGGCCGCCCACCTTGGCGAGTTCCTCGGCGACGACTTCGACTTCCTCTTCGGTCATGGGCCATACTCCTCCGGCCTGGCAGGTCGGTCCCGATCCTGATGAATCCATCACAGGATCCGGTCCTGCCGAATGCGCCCCCGAGGCATTCTCTTGCTCCGGCTCCGCGCTTTCCTGCGCCCTGGTCGCCGGCGTGTTGAAGATCAGAGAGGCCGCAGATCCGACATGCGCTTGTGGAGAATGGCGAGCTGCCGGACATAGGGCATCCGCCGTTCGTGATGCCGGGCCTTGAGCTTGTCGAGAAGCCGGGTCTTCGTCGGGAGATCCAGCGGATTGCCATCGAGCTTTTCGCGCTCGCATTCATATTCGAAATCGATGTCGGCCAGAGCCGACAGGAGCGTCTGGAGCAGAGGCTGCAGATTGGGCGAATATATCCTTGCGGCGGGTGTCTCTCGCCCGGGGTAGGGTTGGCGTGATCCGGTATCCTTCATGCGTTCCCTCGCACTAACCTTACGTTAGTACCCACAAGGATACTGGGGAAGGCCCGTCGCGTCTGTTGGGAACCCGACAGAAGGATTGAAAACTTTAACCTATGTCATCAGGGATGTGGTTTCCGGGCATGCGGCCGAGGGCCCGCTCAGCCCCTCTCGTCGTTCGCCGGCAGGAGGCGCGCGAAGCTCTGGCGGATGACGTCGTAACATTCGCAGGCCGTGTCCTCGATCCCTTTGCGATCGGTGATCGTGATCACGCCTCGTCCCTGCCGGATCAGGCCGGACATCTGAAGCGACCGGGTGATGCTGCTCACCGTGGAGCGCTGCACGCCCAGCATCTCGGCCAGCACCTCATGGGTCAGGGGCAGCGTATCCTGATCCATGCGGTCGCGGGTGCTCAGGATCCACCGGCAGCAGCGCGCCTCGACGCTATGGACCGCATTGCAGGCGACGGTCTGGAGGGATTGGGCCAGCATGGCCTCCGTGAAACGGAGAAGCAGGTGCCTGACCTTGGGGCGCGTGCCGATCGCCTGGTGCAGCCGCTCGATGGAGAGGCGCGACGCGGTGCCGGCGGACTGCACCACGTACTGGCCGAAGGACCGGCGCGAGATCAGGGCGCTGACGAAGCCGAGCGCCGATTCGCGCCCGAACACGGCCACCTCCACCGAGCCGCCGTTCCTCAGCACAGTCACGAGCGACACGAAGGTGTCGTGGGGAAAATAAGTGTACCCGATGGCGTCGCCGGCATCGTAGATCACCTTGCCCTTGGGCAGCTCCACGATTTCCAGGTGCGGCTCGAGCCACGCGAAATCTTCTGGCTCCAGAGCGGAGAGGAGCCGGTTGGCCCGATGATCGATCGCCTTCGCCGCGCTCTTCATGGCAAGGTATCACCACCTGATGCCGTTCCTCGACCCGTGGGAAGGAACGCATATGCATTCCAATCTTAGCACAACTTAAGAGGGGAGCCTCTCCTTATCTTGCTATCGTCCGGTGTTTTTCTGAGAATAAATCCACAGAAGATGGAAGTTTTGCCTGTGCGCCCACGGGATCCCGGGCCGCCTTTTCTTCGCCGGAACCCCTCGCACGGACGGGCCTGCGCCTGGAACGACGCAAAGGCCGTTTACCCTTGCCGGCGGATGTCGCAGCATGGCGGGCAAGCCAGCGAGCCTCTGCCTCAGGAGACCTTCGAAGTGACCGCGCCATCCTCTTCCTCCCGCCGGGGCCAGGACCTTCCCGCGAACATGGCCGACTGGTCCGGCCCGGAGCTTCTCGCGGCCTATGCGGGCAGGCAGGTTTCGCCCGTGGACGTGGTCGAAGCCGTGATCGCGCGAATCGACCGGTATGAGCCCCGCCTTCAGGCCCTCTATGCCTACGACCCGGAGGGCGCCTTGCGCGCCGCAAGGGCGTCCGAGGAGCGCTGGATGCAGGGGGAGCCGAGGCCCCTCGACGGCATTCCGGCGACGATCAAGGACAACATCGCCACGAAGGGCACGCCGATTCCCCTAGGAACGGCCGCGCGCCCGCTCGTTCCCGCCCTGGAGGACGCCCCGCCCGCCGCCCGCCTGCGCGAGGACGGCGCGGTCATTCTCGCCAAGACCACCATGCCGGATTACGGCATGCTGTCCTCCGGGCTGTCGAGCTTCCATCCCCTGACGCGAAACCCGTGGGATCTCGCCAGGAACCCGGGCGGCAGTTCGGCCGGAGCGGGAGCGGCCGCGGCGGCGGGCTACGGGCCGTTCCATGTGGGCACCGACATCGGCGGCTCGATCCGCCTTCCGGCGGCCTGGTGTGGCGTGTTCGGCCTCAAACCCAGCTTCGGCCGCATCCCCATCGACCCGACCTATTACGGGCGCGTGGCGGGCCCGATGACCCGCACCGTGCGCGACGCCGCCCTGATGATGCGAAGCCTGTCGCGGCCCGACCCGCGCGATCCCATGAGCCTGCCGTACCACGACCTGCCCTGGCTCGATCTTGCCATCGACCTCAAGGGCCTGAGGATCGGCGTGATGATGGAGGCGGGCGTCGGCATGAGCCTCGACCCAGGCATCCGCGCCGCCGTGAGGAGCGCCGCGAACGCCTTCGCCGATGCGGGGGCCGTGGTCGAGGAGGCGCCCGCCTTCATCACCCGCGAGATGCTCGACGGCCTCGACGATTTCTGGCGGCAGCGGGCCTGGATGGACATCGGCGCGCTGGGCGACGAGGAGCGCGACCGGGTGCTGCCCTACATCCGCCAGTGGGCGGAGGGCGGCAGGGCGCTGACCGGCGCGCAGGTCTATGCGGGCATGAACCAGATGATGACGATGCGCCATGCGGCCGTCGCCGCCACCGGGCGCTTCGATTTCGTGATCTCGCCGGTGGCTCCCTGCGTGGCCTACGAGGCCGAACTCGCATCCCCGATCCACGACCCGGAGGAGCCCTTCGAGCATATCGGCTACACGGTCGCCTTCAACATGTCGGACCAGCCGGCGGCGTCCGTCAACGCGGGCTTCACGGAGGCGGGGCTCCCCATCGGGCTCCAGATCGTCGGGCGGCGTTTCGACGACCTGGGCGTGCTGCGCCTCGCGGGGGCCTGGGAGGAGATGCGCCCGGACCGGCGGCCGTGGCCGGAGCTTTAGCGGGGATTCGCCGGGATCTGCTTTTCTTCGCATAGGTCGCGCGACAGGCTCTCCTCCCCATCCATTTTAGGCAAGCCTGAGACGGGCTTTGCTGGCGCAAGTCGGCGCAGAGCGAGCTCTCCTCCCCACAAGGGGGAGGGAAGAGGCTCGCGTGTCATCCCGGGGCCGCGCAGCGGAGCCCGGGATCCATAACCGCTGACAAAGCAGGATGAGGCGCAGCGAATCCCGCCCCGCCCTTCCTCTCATCGTCGTGGTGATGGATCCCCGCCTGCGCGGGGATGACAGGCGAGGGTGTCACAACGGGAGAGTGAAATCCCGTCCCCTCCGCTTCGACCGGTCCGGTCCATAGGACCGGCAGAACGACACCTCGTCGTCATGCCCGGGCTTGTGCTGAGCATCCCCATCCAGATAGCGCCGCGGTTCCCCATTAGGATGGCCATCCCCGAATCAGGTCCGGGGACGGCCATGACGTGGTGGGAACGGAGGGTGTCATCCCCTGCGATGCGTAGGAGCGGAATGGGCTCCCGCTGGGGAACCCTGACGGCCCCAGCGGTGCAAAGGCGCTCGATCCGAATTACTCCCCGAACCTGTTCGATTTCGGAAAACCCTTTGGCGGCAGGCGGCCGGCTTCGGTGCGGTCGCCGATCCAGTCGCGCAGGTCCTCCTTGGCCACCGTCCAGGTGCGGCCGGCGGTGTCCTTCCAGGTGAGGCCTTCCTTCAGCTTGAACACCTTGGCGTCGGAGACGCCGCCGTCCTTGTAGCGCTGCAGGCGCACGCCCTTGCCGCGGGTCATCTCGGGCATCTGCTTGACCGGGAAGATCAGCAGCTTGCGGTTCTCGCCGATGATGGCGACATGATCGCCCCCGGCCTCCGTGCAGACCACCGTTTTCGCCGGGGCGTCCAGGTTGAGGATCTGCTTCCCTTTTCGGGTGTTGGCCACGATCTCGTCCGTGGGGACGATGAAGCCGCGCCCGTCCGAGCCGACCACCAGCAGCTTCGCGCCGGCCCGATAGGGGAAGGCCGCGATGAAATCCGCCCCCTCCTCCAGGTCCACCATGAGGCGGATGGGATCGCCGAAGCCGCGCCCGCCCGGGAGCTTGGAGGCCTCCAGGGTGAAGAACCGCCCGTTGGTCGCCACGACGACGATCTTGGACGTGGTCTCGGCGAAGAAGGCGGTCTTCAGCCGGTCGTCGCCCTTGAACTGCACCCCCGAGAGATCCTCCTGATGGCCCTTCATGGCCCGGATCCAGCCCTTCTCGGACACGATGACGGTGATCGGCTCGCGCTCGACCATGGCCTCCGCGAAGTCGATGTCGGAGGTGTCGGGAGCCTCGGCGAAGGTGGTGCGGCGCTTTCCGAGCGCCGTGTCGGGACCGAAGGTCTTGCGGACCTCCTTGATCTCGGCCGAAATCGTCTTCCACTGCACCTTCTCGGAGCCGAGGAGTTCCTCGATCCTGGCCTTCTCGGCCTGAAGCGCCTTCTGCTCGCGCTTGAGCTCCATCTCCTCGAGCTTGCGCAAGGAGCGCAGGCGCGTGTCGAGGATGGCGTTGGCCTGAACCTCGGTGAGCTTGAAGACGCGCATCAGCTCCTGCTTGGGCTCGTCATCCTCGCGGATGATCCTGATCACCCGGTCGAGGTCGAGATAGACGATGAGCAGGCCGCCCAGGATCTCCAGCCGCCGGTCGATGGCCGCGAGCCGGAAACCCGAGCGGCGGACGAGAACCTCGCGGCGATGGTCGAGCCATTCCCGCAGGCATTCCACCAGCCCCAGCACCTTCGGCACCTTGCCGCCCGCCAGAACGTTCACGTTCATGGGGATGCGGCTCTCCAGCTCGGTGAGCCTGAACAGGGACTCCATGAGGATGATGGGGTCCACCGTCCTGGCGCGGGGCTCGAAGACCACGCGGATGTCCTCGGCGGATTCGTCGCGCACGTCCGCCAGCAGGGGCAGCTTCTTCTCCTGGAGCAGTTCGGCGATCTTCTCGATCAGGCGGGATTTGGGCACCGCGTAGGGGATCTCGGTGACCACGATCTGCCAGTTGCCCCGGCCGAGATCCTCCCTGGCCCAGCGGGCCCTCACGCGGAAGGAGCCGCGGCCGGTGCGGTAGGTTTCCGCCATGGCGGACGGCGCGTCGACGATGATGCCGCCGGTCGGCAGGTCCGGCCCGGGCACGTATTGCATCAGCTGCTCGGAGGAGGCGCCGGGCTTGGCGATCAGGTGGAGCGCCGCGTCGCACAGCTCCGCCGCATTGTGCGGCGGGATCGAGGTCGCCATGCCCACCGCGATGCCCTGGGAGCCGTTGGCCAGCAGGTTCGGGAAGGCGGCCGGCAGCACCACCGGCTCCTCGTTGGTCTGATCGTAGGTCTCGCGGAAATCCACCGCATCCTCGTCGATCCCTTCCAGCAGGAGCCGGGCGACCTCGGTCATGCGTGCTTCGGTGTAGCGCATGGCGGCGGCGTTATCGCCATCGATGTTGCCGAAATTGCCCTGCCCGTCCGCCAGGGGATAGCGCTGGGCGAAGTCCTGGGCCATGCGCACCAGGGCGTCGTAGATCGACTGGTCGCCATGGGGGTGGAACTGGCCCATCACGTCGCCCACGATGCGGGCGCATTTCTTGGGCGCGGACCTGGGGTCCAGGCGCAGGAGGCGCATGGCGTGCAGGATGCGGCGGTGGACCGGCTTCAACCCGTCCCGCGCGTCCGGCAGGGCGCGGTGCATGATGGTGGAGAGCGCATAAGCAAGGTAGCGCTCCTCCAGGGCGTCCTTGAGATTGATGTTCTCGATCTCGCCGCCAGAGGGGGGATTGACCGGCTTACCCATGGTTCGAATTCCTCGAAAGCGAATCGCTTCTTAATAGCTGAAATGAGAACATAACAGAAACAAACATCA
>DATHAU010000020.1:0-11511 GCA_035296545.1 Microvirga sp. | reverse complement strand
CCCTTCGGACCGCATCCACTACGAGTTCTTCGGACCGGCCGACGAGATCCTGGCGGCGGCCTAGCCGGGACGACCCATCGCTCGAACCGCCAGGCAAGCGGGGTGCGCGGACGCGCCCCTTTCAACAGGAGCGGGCGCCTACGCGCGCTCCTCCCAGAGCCTGGCGAGTTCGACGATGGTCCTCACGGCCTTTTCCATGTCCTGGCTGCTGACGAATTCCAGCGGGGAGTGGAAGGCGTGGCCGCCCGCGAAGATGTTGGCGCAGGGCAGCCCCATGAAGGACAGGCGCGAACCGTCCGTGCCGCCGCGGATGCTGCCGCGCACCGGCGTCATGCCGGCCCGGCTGATCGCCTCCACCGCATAATCGACGATCTGCGGGTGCCGGTCGAGCACGACCTTCATGTTGCGGTATTGCTCCTTGACCGTGAGGGTGTAGGTCGAGCCGGGATAGCCCTCCATCACCTCCCGGGCGATCCCCTCCAGCAGCGCCTCCTTGGTCTTGAGGCCGTCCTCCGTGAAGTCGCGGATGATGAAGCCAAGATGGGCCTTTTCCATCACGCCCGACACGCCGGTGGGATGGATGAAGCCCTGGCGGCCCTGTGTGGTCTCGGGCGCCATGTCCTTGGGCAGGCGCTCGATGATGGCGCCCGCGATCCTGACGGCGTTCTCCATCTTGCCGTAGGCGAAGCCGGGATGGATCGCCACGCCCCGGATGGCGATCTCCACCGCATCGGCCGAGAAGGACTCGTCCTCGATCGTGCCGGCCGTCTCGCCGTCCATGGTGTAGCCGAAGCTGGCGCCGAGCTTCGCAAGGTCCACCTTGTCGACCCCGCGGCCGATCTCCTCGTCGGTGGTGAAGAGGATGCGGATCGCCCCGTGCCTGACGTCCGGGTTATTGATCAGGAACTCGGCGGCCGCCACGATCTCGGCGATCCCGGCCTTGTCGTCGGCTCCCAGAAGCGTGGTGCCGTCCGTCGTGACGATGTCGTGGCCGATCAGGTCCTTGAGCACCGGATGGTCGGCGACCCGGATCACCTGGCCCGAATCGCCCGGGAGCCGGATGTCGCCGCCCCCGTAGTTCCTGACGACCTGCGGCTTGACATGGGCGCCGCTGAAGTCCGGCGCGGTGTCCATGTGGGCGCAGAAGCAGATGACAGGAACGTTGTTCTTGGGGCTGTTCGACGGGATGGTCGCGTACACGTAGCCGTGCTCGTCGAGATGCGCGTCGGACACGCCGATTGCGAGCAGCTCGTCCACGAGCAGGCGGCCGAGAGTCTTCTGCTTCTCGGTGGAGGGCTGGGTGGAAGAGGCGGCGTCGGACTGGGTGTCGATGACGACGTAACGCAGGAAACGGTCGGTAACGCTGGCGGCCATGGGATGTGATCCAAACTGCAAAGGGCAACAAGGGCTTGTAGCGGGGCAAGGCCGTCCCGTGAATGGGTTGACGCAAAAGAAACGGATGCCGGCCTGCGGGCCGCAACGCCCTGCCGAACCAGGGATCGCCCCCGGCGCGGCATTATCCTGTTGACCTGTCATAAGACATATTCATTATACCAGCTTCGGAAGAGCGCAGCCCGTTCGGCGTCCGGTCCCGGGCCGGAGTGGAGCGGTCGCGGTGACGAGAGGAAGGCAATGATCACTCTTGAGCTGGCGCCGTCCGGCGACCATTTCCTGCATCGCGGCAAGCCGTTCTTCTACCTGGGCGACACGATCTGGGCGGCCTTCTCGAACGTGACGCTTGATGAGTGGAGCCGCTATCTGGCGGTGCGCAGGGCCCAGAACTTCAACGTTCTGCAGATCAGCATCCTGCCGATCACCCATGACCGCAGCGTTCCGCCGACGGAAGTGCCTCCCTTCGAGCTGCACCCGGACGGCCGGTGGGACTTCTCGCGGCTGAACGAAGCCTATTTCCACAAGGCCGAGACCATGGTGGAAATGGCCGTGGAGGCGGGCTTCCTTCCGGTGCTCACGGTCCTCTGGTGCAGCTACGTTCCCGACACCCGCTGCTCGCGGGGAAGCCCCATCGCGTCGGCCATGGATCTCGCCCACGTGGCCCCTTACGCCACCGCCGTGACGAACCGATTCAAGCACTTCGGGCCCATCATGGTGGTGAGCGGGGACACGCGCTTCGAGTCCGAGGCCGAGGCGCCCTATTACGGCGCCGCCTTCGACGCGGTCAAAGCGGCGTGGCCTGAGGCGATCACCTCGATGCACCTGCATCCCGAGGGTGAGCTTTCGCCGCGCTTCAACGAGGCGGTCGATTTCTATTCCTATCAGTCGGGCCACGCCATCGCGCGCGCGGACCGTTCCTATCTGCTTGCGGAAAGGTTCTGCGCCTACACCCCGCGGCGGCCGGTCCTCAACTCCGAGCCCTGCTACGAGGGCCACGGGCGTCTCACCACCGACGGGAGCCGCTGGTCCCGCGAGGAGGTCCGGAAGGCCGCCTGGCAGAGCCTCCTGTCCGGGGCCAAGATGGGCGTCGCCTATGGCGCTCACGGGGTCTGGAGCTTCCACCGCCGCGGCTTCGACTTCCTGGCCAAGAAGCGCTCCCTGGAGCCGTTCGACTGGGAGGATTCCCTGAACCTTCCGGGCGCCGCCGACATGGGCTTCGCCCGCTGGGTTTTCGAGACGAAGGACTTGTTCGCCCTCGACCCCGCCGATCTGCTGCTGACCGGCGCGCCCGAGGCGCGGGCCATGGCAAGCGCAGACCGGAGCCGCCTCGCCATCTACAGCCCGAGCCCGACCGACCTCTCGGTCGATCTGGATCTCGCAGGCTTCGCGGTGACGGCCATTGACCTCGCGTCCCGGAGCATCATGCAGCCGGTGGTCCGGCCCGGCCGGCCCTCCGTGATCGAGCAGCCGCCGACCAACTCCGACCTCCTGATCCTGGCGAGCCGGCATTGACCGGAAGACCCTGCGGAGCCCCGCAGCCAGCCTTCGGGATCGGAGCGGGCAGGAGCGGATGCGGCCGGGAGCCGGATCGGCTTGACCGCCCCCTCGACTGGTATAATGATTACGCGGGACGCACCCCTGTCCCGGGGCGGGGGCCAAGCCGGATCGGCGAGCCCTCGCGGCGGTCGGCAGTCCCGCACACGCAGCCGATGGGCACAGGGTGGAGGAAACCATGATAGGTCGACCGAAAACGAGGCGTACGGTGCTGGCTGTGCTGGCCGGCACCCTGGTGGCGGCGCAGGGCGCGTTCACCGCAGGAACGGCGCAGACGGCTCCTTCCAGTCCGGTCACGATCGAGCTTTACGGAATAGCGAGCGGCGGCTGGCAGCCGGTGATCGACGACTTCCAGGCCAAGTACCCGTCCATCACGGTCAAGTGGACCAAGTTCGGCGTCGACGACCTGAAGCAGGCCCTGCGCGTGGGCGCATCCTCCCGCCGCATGCCCACCATGTGGTACAACTGGGGCGGCACGCTGGCCAGTCCCTACAACGAGGCCGGGCTCTCCCTCGACGCGACCGACCTGCTCAAGCAGGCCGGCATCGACAAGCAGCTGAACACGACCGCGCTCCAGCTCGCGGGCGAGGACGGCAAGGTCCGCGGCTTCCCCTATCGCCTGCTCCCGACGGGCATCTTCTACCGCAAGGATATTTTCGAGCAGAACGGCATCGCGGTGCCGAAGACCTTCGCGGAGGTGGAGGCGGCCGCCGACGCCCTCGCCAAGAAGAACGTGGTGCCCTTCGCGACGGGCGGCAAGTTCGGCTGGATGACCATGCGCTACATGGATTATCTCATCGAACACTTCGCCGGCCCGGAGAAGCACGACGCGCTCAAGGCCCTCGATGCGTCCTGGGAATCGCCCGAAGTGGTGAAGGCCTACGCTAAGCTGAAGGAATGGACCGACAAGGGCTACTTCAACAAGGGCTTCATCACCGTGGATCCCACCACGGCCGTGACCATGCTCTACGGCGGCCAGGCCGCCATGGTCATGGAGGGCCCCGGCATCGAGGCGAGTCGCCTGCTGCGCGACAACGTGGACCGAAGCCGCTGGGGAACCTTCGTGCCGCCGACGGACCGGCAGCCCCAGCGCGCCATGGGCTACATCACGCAGCTCCAGGTTTCCGCGAATGCTCCCCGTGAGCAGCGCGAGGCTGCGGCCCTCTTCCTGCAGTTCCTCGCCGATCCGGCGAACGCCACCAAATACCTCCCGAACCTCGGCGGACCGAGCGCGGTTCTGGGAGCCAAGTACGGGGCGGACCTCTCCCTGTCCCGGGTGTGGGTCGATCTGCTGGAATCGGGCCTGAAGATGTTCCTGCCGGCCGACCAGGGCCTCCCGCAGGAACTGGTGAGCGTCTATTTCGAAACCAACGACAGCGTCATCCTGGGCAACATCACCCCGCAACAGGCGGCGGCCCAGATGGAAGCCGCGGTCAAGCGCTACAAGGCGCAGCGCTAGGCGAGGACGCGGCGTGGCGGTGGGCTCACCTCTCGCTCGAACGGCGCCGCAGACGAACACGCGGGCCGGGCTCCTGCGCCCGGCCCGCTCGCCCATGTCGCCGGCGCTGACGCCCTGGCTCTTCCTGCTGCCGGCGGTGGCCATCTATGCCTTCGTGGTGATCTATCCCACGATCTACACCGGCTGGCTCAGCCTCCATGTGTGGGACGGCATCTCGCCTCGCATCCGCTATGTGGGATTGCAGAACTTCGTCGATCTCTTCACGATCGACCGGGTTTTCTGGATCGCCGTGAAGAACACCTCCCTGTGGGCGGTCGGCGGCGTCGCCATTCCCATGAGCCTCGGCCTGGCGCTCGCCCTGGCGCTGAACCGGCCGTTTCGCGGCTTCAAGGCGTTCCGGGCCCTGTTCTACCTGCCCGCCATCCTGTCCTTGAGCCTCACGGGACTGGTCTGGAGCTGGATCTATCATCCGACCCTCGGACTGCTGAACCAGGCGCTCACGAGCGTCGGCCTCGATTCATGGACCCATGCCTGGCTCGCGGAGCCCCGCATCGCCCTCTACCCCATGATGATCGCGGCCGCCTGGCACAATGCGGGCCTGCCCATGGTGCTCTACCTCGCGGGGCTGCAAACCGTGCCCCAGGACGCCGTCGAGGCGGCGCGCCTCGACGGGGCCTCGCGCTTCCAGGTCTTCCGCTACATGACCCTGCCGCTCCTGCGGGAGACGCATCTCGTGGTCTTCGCCATCATGATGATCAATTCCCTGAAGGTCTACGACATCATCTACGTGATGACCTATGGCGGGCCGGCGAACCAGACGCAGGTGCTGAGCACCTGGATGTATTTCCAGACCTTCAACTTCAACAAGGTCGGCATGGGCACGGCCATCGCCGTCCTGCTGCTGGCCTTCACGGTGATCTTCGCGGCGCCCTATGTGCGCTACATGAGCCGCAAGCCGTGACGGGCGGGCTCGACCGCACGGGCGATCCCGCAGACAGCCGCCGTCCGGCCTTCTACCTGTTCCTCACCCTGGCCGGGCTCGTGTGGCTGACGCCCTTCGGCATCGTGGTCCTCACGGGCATCCGCAGCGCCGCCGACATCGCCGCGAACGGAACCTTCGCCCTGCCGCGCTCCTTCGAATTGTCGAACTTCACGGAGGCCTGGGCGCTCGGCGTGAAGAGCTATCTCGTCAACTCGCTCATCATCACGGCCGTCAAGGTGCCCATCGGCATCCTCATCGCGGCGCTCGCGGCGTTCTCGCTCAGCACCATGCGCTTTGCCGGGCGCGAGACCATGTTCCGGCTCTTCATCATCGGCCTCATCATCCCGGTGCAGCTCACCCTCGTGCCCCTGAACCTGATGATGACGCGCCTCGATCTCATCGACAGCCATGTGGGCCTCATCCTCCTCTATATCGGGTTCGGCCTGCCCTTCCACATCCTCGTGCTGCGCGGCTTCATGCTGACGCTGCCCTATGAGCTCGTGGAAGCGGCGATCATCGACGGAGCCTCCTGGTGGGCGGTGTTCTGGCGGGTCGTCCTGCCCCTGGCGCGGCCGGCCCTCGTGGCCCTCGCCATCCTCGACGGGGTCGCCACCTGGAACGAGTTCATCCTGGCGCAGATCTTCCTCCGCTCCTCCGAGAAGCGCACCCTGGCCCTAGGCGTCGTGCAGTTCACCACGGAGATCAGCACCGCCTACGACCTGCTCGCCGCAACGCAATGCATGACGATCGTCCCGGTCCTGGCGCTGTACCTCATGTTCCAGCGGTACTTCGTGCAAGGGGTCGCGGGCGCGGTGAAGTAGGCGGGCCGTTGCGGGCGAGGGCAGGGGCTTGCCCGGGGCCGAGGGCAGGCCCCACCGCCTCATGGCCGGACCACGGGAAGGCAGACGTTCACCGGCGGCTGCGCGAAGGCTTCAGCCTTTCACGGAACCGGCCGTGATCCCCTGCACGATGTACCGCTGCGCCACGAAGTAGAGGATCATCAGCGGGACAGAGGACAGGACCGCGCCTGCCATCAGCGGTCCCCAGGGCAGGACGTCGCTGGTGATGAGGTAGTTGAGGGCCAGCGGCGCCGTTCGGCGCGACTCGGAGGTGATCAGGACGAGCGCCAGGAGAAGCTCGTTCCAGGCCCCCGTGAAGGTGAAGATCGCAACCGCCGCAAGGCCCGGGGCCGAGAGCGGCAGCACGATGCGGAACAGGGCTCCCAGGCGGCTGAGCCCGTCGATCATGCCCTGCTCCTCGAGCTCGCGGGGCACGGCGGCGAAATAGGCCTGCAGCATCCAGGTGCTCACCGGAAGCGAGAAGGTGAGATAGACGAAGATCAGGCCGTGCAGGGTGTTGCCCAGTTGCAGCCGCGCGATCAGGATCGACAGGGGGATGAAGAGCAGGGAGGTGGGCGTGAGATAGGCGAAGAGGATCAGCCGCCCGATGAGCCCCTTGAACCGGTAGCGGAACCGCACCATCGAGTAGGCGGCGAGCGAGGCCACCACCAGGGAGATCAGGGTCACCGACGAGGCCACGATGAAGCTGTTGCGGATGGCGACGAGGAATTCCTTGTCCTCGATGAGGATGCGGTAGTTCGCCCCCGTGAAAACCTGCGGCCAAAGGGAAGGCACCCGGAAGATCTCCCGGGGAAGCTTCAGGGACGTGATCACCATCCAGTAGACCGGGAAGAGAACGAAAAGCAGCGCGAGCACCATCGCGGCAATGATGGCGAGCTTCGCGACGAGGTTCCGGCCCGGCAGCCCTGAATCCGGCCCCATCGCTCAGTCCCGCTCGCTCTCGTCGCCCTGCATGAGCGACGTGGTGATGAAGACCAGGATGAGCAGGGCCGGCAGCATGGCCACGGATACGGCGGCGGCCTCGCCGATGCGCTGGGTCTGCATCCCGAAATAGGCGAGCACCGGGAACACCATGGTGGCGTCGGAGGGACCGCCCTGGGTCAGCAGCCACACGCTCTCGAAGGAGTTCGCGGTCCAGATGGAGGACAGGAGGGTCGTGATGATCACCACCCGCCTGATGCCCGGCCAGGTGACGGCGCGAAACCGCTGCCAGGCATTGGCCCCGTCCACGCGGGCGGCCTCGTAGAGCTCGGCCGGAATGTTCTGAAGCGCCGCCAGGATGCTGATGAACCAGAACGGGAAGCCCCGCCACACGGAGGCCGCGATGACGGCCGGCATGGCGGTGGACCGCTGGCCGAGCCAGTCGATGATCTCGGGATAGATGCCCGTATTGGTCAGGACCAGATTGATGCCGCCGCCGATGGGCTGGTAGAGCACCCGCCAGGTCAGGAAGGCCACGAAGGCGGGCATGGCCCAGGGCAGCATCAGGAAGGACCGGAAGAGCCCGCGGGCCGGAATGCGCTCATTGACCAGCAGGGCGAGCCCGAGCCCGATGGCGAGCTTGAACGCGTCGCTGACCACCACGAGCACGATGGTGTTCCGGATCGCGCTGGCGAAGACGGGCGAGCCTGCGAGATACCGGAAATTGGCAAGCCCGATCCAGTCGCCGCCGCCGCCCACGACCATGTTGGTGAACGACACGTAGACCGCGTAGAACAGCGGATAGCCCACGAGCCCGACGAGCAGCAGCGCCACCGGCGCGACGAGCGCATAGGCGAAGAGCTTCTGCTGCGTTTCCGCGGACAGGCGCGGTTCGGCGGTGGAGATCGGCCGCTGTCGCATCACGATGGCCTTTCGGCTCCCTATCCGGGCAGGTGGCCCGACGGCGCCTCGGCTCCGGCGGCCGAGCGCCGCCGGAGCAAGGCCTCGGCCCTTACTTGTACTTGTCGTAGATCGCCTGCGTCTGGGCCTGCGCCTCGTCCATGGCCCGATCGAAGTCCCAGTTGTCGATCACGACCCGCTGGACCATCTTGGGCACCACGAAGTTGTTCCACATGTCGGCATAGGCCGTGTTGTAGACGTCCGGATAGCCCGGCGCGGTTCCCTTCTGGACCAGGTCGAGGAGGCCCGAGAGGATCGGGTCCTGCGTGAAGCCCTTGAACTTGGCCTGGTCCTGCAGCACGGGCCCGTAGATGGCCGCGTCGTAATAGGCGTTCATGAAGGCCGGCTGGGCGAGATGCTCGATGAGCGCCTTTGCGGCATCCGGGTTCTTGCTCGATTTCGACACCGCGCGAACCTGCGGCTGGAGGGGCGAGACCACCCCCTTCGGCCCACCGGGCAGCGCCGAATAGGCGGTGTCCTTGTAGAGCTCGGGATCCTGGGTTCTGGCCGCGATGCCCACGGAGCCGGTATTGGCGATGAAGGCCGTCTGCCCGGCGAGATAGGCCTGGTTGTCGCCGGCCCCGTCCCAGGTGGTGTTGCCCGGCGGGAAAACCTTCTTGTCCCAGGCGTCCTTGACCCAGCGCAGGTACTCGCGGGTCTCGTTCGACTTGATGGCCGCCTTGGTGCCGGTGTCGTCGGCGATCCGGCCGCCGAAGGATTGCAGGGCGGAAACCTGCACGTTGCCGTCGCCCACGTTCGAGAACGCGAGGCCGAGGCCGAACAGGGGCGGCTTGGTGACCGCCGCGGCCTGCTGCACGAGTTCCTGCCAGGTGGCGGGTGGCTTCTCGAAGCCCGCCTTCTTGAGGAGGTCCGTGCGCCGCAGGAGCAGGTTGCCCGACACGCCGAAGGGGATGCCGGTGCGTCCGCCCGCCACCTTGCTGGTGTCGGTGGCTGAGGCCACGGGGGCGAACCAGCCGCCGTTCGCCTTGCCGATGGACTCGTACACGTCGTCGAGGGGCAGGAAGACGCCCTGCTTCGACAGGACCATGAGCAGGTCGAGGCTCATGTCGAGGGCGTCCGGCATGGTGTTCGACGCGATGGCGGCCGAGACCTTCTGCACGGTCTCGTTCTGGTTGATCATCACGACCTCGGTCGTGATGCCGTTCTGGTCGCCCCAGGCTTTCACCGCCTCCTGGAGCAGCTTGTTGGCCTTGTCGGAGAAGATGAGGCCGCCCCAGTACGTGACCTTCGAGCCCTTCTGGAGCACGTAGGGCGCCGCCACCGCGCCGCTGAGGCCCTTCCCGAGCGCCACCGCGCCGACGGTGGCATGAAGGATGCTCCGCCTCGTCCAGGATCCGCGAGTAACCATCTGTTTCCTCCCTTGGAAAGCCTACGATGAGATCTGCTGCGCCGTTGCGAACCGTAGCGTTCGTCTTCT
This sequence comes from Microvirga sp., assembly GCA_035296545.1. Lineage (GTDB taxonomy): Bacteria > Pseudomonadota > Alphaproteobacteria > Rhizobiales > Beijerinckiaceae > Microvirga. Next base: position 1,945 of record DATHAU010000020.1, on the reverse strand, counting down.
GGCGCAGCTTTCAGGTGAGGTTCACCGCCCGGCGCGGGGCCAGGTGCGACGCCATTTGCATGAGCCCTTGCATGTAGCCGATCGCGTGCGCGCGGCCCCGATGGTTCCAGTCCGTGTCGCCATCCATGTGAGGAACGTGGTCGTCGAGCAGGAAGCCGGTGAAGCCGTTGGTCTTGAGGAGCATGAGCGCCTCCGCCGGGTCGAAGTTGCCTTCGCCGATGAAGCACTCCTGGAAATTCGGCACGGTGCCCTGCACGTCGCGGAAATGGACGTAGAAGATCTTGCCCTTGGGCCCGAAGAACTCGATCATCTCGCGAACGTTGCGGGCGCCGCCGGGCATCTCCGAGCAGCAGCCGAGGCACAGGTCGAGGCCCCAGGCCGGGCTCGTCGGGTTGAGCTCCCAGGCGCGCTTGAAGCCTTCCGGCGAGCCGAAGATGCGCGCGACGCCGCCCAGCATGGGAACCGGCGGGTCGTCCGGGTGCAGGGCCATCTTCACGCCCGCCTCCTCGGCCACCGGCAGCACCGCCTTGATGAAATAGGCGTAGTTGTCCCACATCTGCTCGGCCGTGATGACCGCGTCGCCCTTGGCGTACAGGGGCATGGCCTCCTGCCGGCCCAGGCTCGTGGGCAGGAACTCGCGCCATTCCTCCGGCGTGGCCTTGGCCTCGACAATCGCCATGTCGAACTTGGTGCAGCCCGCCCCGCCGCGGCCCGGCGCGAAGCGTTCCGTGCGCCAGACGGAGTTGGGGATGAAGTGGAAGCCCAGGATCGGGATGCCCGCCCGCCCCATGTTGCGGAGCGTGGTCCGGTAATGCTCGATCTGCTCGTCGCGGCCGGACAGGCCCAGCATGGCCTTGTGGTAGAAATGAACCGGAACGTTCTCGATGGCCTCGAGCACGAGGCCGTATTCCCGGCAGCGCTCCACGAGGCCGCGGAGGTCCCGCTCCTCCCAATGGGTGTCGCCCGGGATGGTCGGCGTGTTGAGCTGGATGCCCTTGACGCCGATCTGCGCCGCATAGCGAAGTTTCTCGTCCGTCAGTTCGTTGAACTGGCCGACGGCCACCCTCATCCCGGAGCCTGCCATCGTTCCTCCCCGCGTCAGCCTCGCGCTCGACGGGCGGTGCAGCCCGGCAGCGACTTGACACCCGAAGCTTGTTCTACAATGTAGAACGAGTTCCGTTTACTTCGGTTCATCTTTGTAAGTGGCTCAGGGAATGTCAAGAGACTTCACGGCGGCCGATCCGGCGCGGGGGACCAATGCACTCCAGAAGGGGCTTGCCGTGCTGGATTGCCTCGCGGCCGCCGGGGGCAGGCTCAGCTTCACCGAACTCGTCCGCTCGACCGGCTTCCCGAAGAGCACGCTCCACCGGATTCTCGCGGCGCTCCTCGAGCACGGCTCCGTGCGCCTCGACCGGGAGGACAACAGCTACCGCTTCGGCTGGCGGGTCATCGACCATGCCCGCCACGCCAGCGCCGAACTCGACATCGCGTCCATCGCGCAGCCCGAGCTTCACCGGCTCCATACCCTGCTCGGCGAGGTGGTGTTCCTGGCGCTGCCCCTCGGCCAGGAGGTTCTTTGCGCGAGCGTGGTCGGGGAGGGGCGTCCGCAGCAGCGCTGGCTCTCCCCCGGCGCCCGGCTCCCGGTGGGCTGCACCGCCGCCGGCAAGGCGATCCTGGCCTTCGTCAACCCCGACGTGCTGCCCCAGGCGGTCGCCGGCCTTCCCCTGACCCTTCGCACCCCGGCGACCATCGCCGACAGGGAGGTGTTTCGCGCCCATCTCGACGTGACCAAGGCCCGCCGCTATGCGGTCGAAGACGAGGAGTGGCAGGAGGGCGTGCGGGCCGTGGCGGCTCCCGTGGTCGATCACGCCAACCGGGCGGTGGCGGCCATCGGGGTTCTCGGCCCCGCCTTTCGCATCAGCGTCGATCAGCTTCATGAGATCGG
>DATHAU010000019.1:0-3077 GCA_035296545.1 Microvirga sp. | reverse complement strand
GCGCGGCCTGCGCGACCGCAGGGCGGTTGCGCGCTACGCCGGGCTGACGGGCTCGCCCGACGAGAGCGGGTCCAAACGGCGGGAAAAGGGGCTGGCCAAGTCCGGCAATGCCCGGGTGCGCCGCGGTCTGATCCAGCTCGCCTGGCGCTTTCTCATGTTCCAGAAGGAGAGCGCGCTCGCGCAGTGGTATCGGGCGCGGACCGCGGGCGCCCAGGGCGCGCGCAAGACGGCCATGATCGTCGCCCTCGCCAGAAAGCTGCTCATCGCCTTGTGGCGCATGGTCACCACCGGCGAGGTCCCGCACGGCGTCGTGCTGCGGCCCGCGGCCTGACCGGCAACGAGCAGGAGCGGACAAACACGGTTTCGGCGTCCGGCCGCGCTCGCGCGGTAGGCCGCTGATGACGGTCCGAGGTGGCGGTGACCCGCGTAACTGCGTGGCTTCCATGCCGTGATGAGAATGGGCCCGCCGCCCCGGAGCTTCGCCGCCGAAGCGCATGGCTGCTTCATGGTCCGGGCCCCAGGAGGGCCAACCGAATACAAGGTCGCGGCGCGATGTCTCGCGCCCAAGGCAGGCTCCCCTCGGTTGTTTTCCCTCGACCCTCTCAGCCGATAACCGTCGGCCGACGGGCTACCAGCAACTGCTCACGCACCACGGTGTAGGAGATGGGCGATGTGAAATCCGCTTGACACTGGAACGCCCCATACAAGCAGTTACGATCAACGCTCAAGGGAGTTGACGATCGGAGGCACGTTACAGAAGCCATACCTGAAGGCGGGCCACCACAAAGGGGAGGATCAACTGCCCTGGCGCACTGTCAGCAGGTGCCGACGCAGGATCTGCGGACCTCCTCAATGCGACGTGCGAGGTCCGGCTTCGATAGGGAAGACGCTATCACGGTGTCCCCGAGGACAAAGGCCGGGGTTCCCGTGACGCCCAGGGACTTCGCCAGCGCGCCATTCGCCTCGAGCTCGGCCTTCACCTCGGCGCTTCCCATGTCACGCCGGAGCTGATCGGTGTCCAGGCCGAGGCTGCCAGCGATGCCGATGACCGACGGCTCCGAAAGATCGTTGGATCGCATCAACGCCTGGTAAAGATCGTAGTAACGGTCCGGCCTCTGCCGCCTCGCGGCCAGGACCGCAGTCGAGGCGGTCAACGAATCGGGGCCAAGGATAGGGTGATCCTTGAGCACGACGCGAATATCAGGGTTCTCTTTGACGATCTGGTCGATGATCGGCACCATCCGTCGGCAATAGACACACCGGAAATCGAAGAACTCAACCAGTGTGACTTTAGGCGTCTGCGAGCCGATCGACGGTGCGGCGGCGTCGGTCAACGTAGCGCGGGAGCTGACGACCGCATGTCGGGCATCCACGACGGCCTTCTCCCGGCGGCGCCGCTCGTATTCCTGAGAAGCCTGAAACAGCACCTCGGGCTCACGAAGAAGATAGTCATGCACAATCTGCTCGATCTGCTGGCGCGAGAGCGGTGGAACAGCCTCACCCTCCCCGGCGCCTTTGGCACGACCGGCCGAGTGACAGCCGAGGAGAACGCAAACCAGGAGGAAACCGGTCCAGGGGCGGGATCGGATCATTGGAGAGGACCTTCAGATAGGTCGCCACGTAAACGGAGCCTCGCATCGGGCCAGTTGGGAATGTCGACTGCCACGGGCCCAATGCTGCACGGCGAACAACACTCGCGGGCATTGATGGCTCGCGACGTTATTGGCAGGTCCAACAGTAAATTTTAAACCCAGCCACTCCTGAGCAGTGATAGTTCGCGACCTTATTGCCATCCACGCACAGCTCGTCCCATTCCAACCAGCAATTATCGGCTCCATGGCAAGTGGTGCGCATGTTCGACTGCGGGCAACCTGGATCGTCGACCATTCTCGTCTGACCGGAGCAGCCACCGTGTCTGCTGATGGGAGAACAATCTATGCTGATTGCCCAGTCAGAAGAGCCAAGTGGAGACCAGTTCGTTATCGTGAAATCGGCTTTGCCGCTGTTCGTCTCAAAAACATTTTCAGTGAAACTAGTTGTCCTTGTAGAATTAGTCTTAGAGGTCTCCCACCAATAAGGAGCCTCTCTGGGGCAATAAAGAGCCCAGCCTGTAGTCTCCAAACGTCCCAAGGTTCCTCGTGCCACCACCTGGTGACAGTCTGGAGCGAGGCTGCCATCACATGCATTGGGCGGGTCGATGGCATGTGCGGTGTCGATCCACAATGCCGCGCCGCACACAGCCATAACAGCGATCCGCATAGCAAGCTTGGCGAACGGATTTCGTCCAAATGGCAGCCAGGCAGCGAAAATCTGCGTCTTATCCATTTTGCGACCTTTCACATAACCCGGATAAGGAACGCTTAGCGATTCCTAGGCGGATGGTGATGGAAATGCCGTCGTTGCGAGCTCAGCTTCCCCGCAGGATCTTCAGGCGAGCACGCAATCGAGATTTGGGTTCTTCCGGGACGAGCATCCGTTTGTTCATCCAGTCGAAAGATCGCTCCGACGTCGCGCTTCGCTTCGTCCTGCACTGTTCGGTGAAGAACAACGGTGAGGTGCGGGGTCACTTCTGCCGCCCAGTTCCAGAAATACGAGCCGTTAGCGCACAGTAGCTGGACCCTCTGATGCTGCCCCGAGGCTAAGCTGATTACAGGCGACTGAACTGTTTGGCACGACGGCACGTTGTTGGCGCATTCTTCGCTGACCTCCGGGGCGTCGCGCAGCGACGACTCCGCCCCGGAACCCGATTGCGCCGGAGCCTGGGCCGGAGCCGTGAAGGCGAGCAGCGTAGCGACGGCGGCACCGAACACCCATGCGCTGCCTTGCTCTGTTTCGGGCGACATCCGCGTTTCCTTCTCGCTCATCCAAACGCAAGGCCGGGCCGGCAGGCGACCTGATGCTGCCGCAGCCATCGACGGCTGCGTTCCGCATCGGGAGGGCGGACGCCAGGACGCCCGGCCAGGTATCTTGCATTCTACTAAAACCTATCTGCGTTCACCATTGCGGGAGAATGAGTGTTTGTAGGGTGTCCGGTAGCAGGGGAACCGAAAGTTCGATTCAGCGGGCCAACGCGCCCG
>DATHAU010000018.1:0-5493 GCA_035296545.1 Microvirga sp. | reverse complement strand
GCCGAGTAGATCTGGTAGAGCCGCATGGGCCCCTGCTTGATCTGCCCGCCCAGCAGCATGGTCACGTCGAAGCTCATGCTGCGCTTTTCCATCTCGGCCCCGTCGAGGGCGTAGACCCGGCGGATGGCGCGGCCCACGAGCTGGGCGGCCCTGAACATGCTGGGCGCGGTGAGCAGGGTCTCGACCTCGCCGGTTTCCGGATCCTCGATCCCGTCCGCCAGGAGCGACATGACCGACTGGCTGGCCGAGAGGTTGCCCGCGGTGGCGAGCGTGATGATCCGCTCGCCCGGAACCTCGAAGAGGTGGAGCTTGCGGAAGGTGGCGATGTTGTCCACGCCCGCATTGGTGCGCGTGTCGGCGATCATCACGAGGCCGTCGCGCACGAGGATGCCGACGCAATAGGTCATGGGTTCTCCTCCGGGAGAGGTTCGGTCGAAGGGCTTCTGGTCGAGCTGCCGGTTCGGGGCCATCGTCACGCCTGGGCCTGACGGGCGCCTTCGATCCTCAGACGAACATCGAGCGCTTCCTGGGAGATCCCGTAATAGCTGCCTCGAACCGGAGCCGCATCAAGATAATCCAGGCCGACCGCGATCCTCACGTAATGTTCCGTCGTGGACACCGTGTTGGCGGGATCGAAGCTGACCCAGCCGAGGCCTTCCACATGGGCCTCCGCCCAGGCATGGCCCGCCTCCTGCACCGTCTGCTCGGGCCTGTGCAGGTATCCCGATACGTAGCGCGCCGGCATGCCGAGGGTGCGCGCGGCCGCCAGGAAGATATGGGTGAAATCCTGGCAGACCCCGTGCCCGGCCCCGAAGGCCTCCGGGGCGGTGGTGCCCGAGTGGGTGGCGTCCGTGTCGAAGCGCAGGCGCCCGTGGATGGCGGCCATCAGGGCATGGCCCCTGTCGAGGGGGTTGGCGAGGCCTCCGGCCGTGTCCATGGCGAAGTCGCGCAGCCCGGCGTCCTGGCGCGTGAGCGGCGTTTCCCGCAGGTAGAACATCTCGGGGAAGCGCTCGACGCCGCCCCTGACCATGCCCCCCGTATCGGTGGTCTCGATCTCGCCCGCGACCCTCAGGGTGATCTCGTCGATGGGGCCGCCCGCGAACAGGGTGTGGGCGATGTTGCCGTACCAGTCCTCCCGCCGGATCAGGCGGGCGCCGGAATCCGCGTCGATGGCCCAGGACAGCACCGTCTGGCCGTCATGGCCTCGCGGCGTGAGGCGCAGGAGCTGGATGGCGGATTTCACCGGGTCGCTGTAGCGGTAGGTGGTCTCGTGGGTGATGCGGATGCGCATGGATCAGCCCAGGTACTGGTTCGTGATGGCGAGCCCGAGCCGGTTGTTCTCGGCGATGAAATCCTCCAGGAATTCGTGCAGCCCCTGCTGGAAGATGTCCTGGATGGTGCGGTTCACCAGGCGCGCATGGGCCGAGCGGGCCTGGCGCTGCGCGGGGCCCGAGGTGCCGTAGCGGTGGGCGATATCCCCCAGGTGGCGGGACAGGGCCCCGTAGCAGGCCGCGAGCGAGCGCGGCATCTCCTCCCGCAGGATCAGGAGATCCGCCACGAGCCAGGGCCTCAGGCTCTGGTGGTAGACCCATTGATAGCTCACCAGCGCCGAGACGGAGCGCAGGATGGCCGCCCATTGGTAATAGTCGATCCCGCCGCCCACCTCCGCGTCCTGCGGCAGCAGCACGTGGTACTTCACGTCGAGCACCCGGGCGGTGTTGTCGGCGCGCTCGATGTAGAGGCCGAGCCGCGAGAACCAATAGGCGTCGTTGCGCAGCATGGTCCGCATGGCGGAGCCGTCGTAGCGCAGGGACGCCTCCTTCACCAGGTTGAGGAAGCGGGGCAGGTCCTCGACCCGGATCCTCTGGGCCTTGAAGCGGCGCAGGTCGAGCCAGGCGGAGTTGATCGCCTCCCACATCTCGGACGTGAGGGCGGAGCGCACCGAGCGGGCGTTCTGCCGGGCCGTCTCGAAGCAGTTCTGGATGCTCGACCCGTTGGCGTCCGAGAAGGCCAGGAACTCGATGACGCTCTCAGGGGTGACCTCCCCGTGAACGGCCCGGAACTGCTCCATGCCGCCGGCGCTGATGAGGGCCGATTCCCATTCGTTGCTGTTGACCCCGTTGTACGAGATCGGCATCGAGGCCATGCGGTAGGCCACGTCGAGGATCCTGGCGGTGTTCTCGGCGCGCTCCACATAGCGCGAAAGCCAGTAGAGGCTGTCTGCATCACGGCTCAGCACGGCGAAGGCTCCGGAATACGCTCTTGGCTCATTCGCTCAGCACCCAGGTGTCCTTGGTGCCCCCGCCCTGGCTCGAATTGACCACGAGGGAGCCTTCCGTCAGCGCCACGCGGGTGAGCCCGCCCGGCACCAGCCTGACGCCGTTGCGCCCCGTGAGAACGAAGGGCCTGAGGTCCACGTGGCGCGGGGCGAGGCCGTTGCGGGTGAAGACGGGACTCGTGGAGAGGGCGAGGGTGGGCTGGGCGATGTAGTTGTCGGGGCTGGCCAGGATGCGGGCCTTGAAATGCTCCCGCATCTCCGCGGTGGCGTGGGGGCCCACGAGCATGCCGTAGCCGCCCGAGCCGTTCACCTCCTTCACCACCAGTTCGTGCAGGTTGTCCACCACGTAGGAGAGGGCCTCCCTCTCGCGGCAGCGCCAGGTGGGCACGTTCTTGAGGATCGGCTCCTCGCCCATGTAGAAGCGCACGATGTCCGGCACGTAGCTGTACATGGCCTTGTCGTCGGCGATGCCGGTGCCGGGCGCATTGGCGATGGCCACGTTGCCCGCCCGGTAGGCCGCGATCAGGCCCGAGACGCCCAGGGCCGAATCCGGACGGAACACCAGGGGATCGAGGAAGTCGTCGTCGATGCGGCTGTAGATCACGTCCACGCGCTTCGGCCCCTCGGTGGTGCGCATGTAGACGACCTCGTCGCGCACGAAGAGGTCGCGGCCCTCCACCAGCTCCACGCCCATGCGGTCGGCCAGGAAGCTGTGCTCGTAATAGGCGGAGTTCAGGGAGCCCGGCGTGAGAAGAACCACCGTCGGCTCGTAGGGGCTGCTCGCCGGCGCGACGGATTTGAGGGTTCCCAGGAGCTCGTCCACGTAGTTCTCGATGGGCCGGATGCGCTGCATTCCCACCAGTTCCGGGAAGAGCCGCATCATGACCTCCCGGTTCTCCAGCATGTAGGAGACGCCAGAGGGGGTGCGCAGGTTGTCCTCGAGAACGTAGAAGTCCTGGTCGTCCACCCGCACCAGATCGATGCCCGCCACCTGGACGTAGATGTCGCCGTTCAGGGACAGCCCGTGCATCTGCGGGCGGTAATAGGGATTGAGATAGACCAGCTCGGGGGGCACGATCCCGGCGCGCAGGATGTCCCGCGGGCCGTAGATGTCCTTGAGGAACAGGTTGAGCGCCTTGACCCGCTGCTCGAGGCCCCGGGCCAGATGGGCCCATTCGCGGCCGGACAACACGCGGGGAATGATGTCGAACGGGATCAGCCGCTCCTCGGCCTCCGAGTTGCCGTAGACCGCGAAGGTGATGCCGACCTTGCGGAAGAAGAGCTCCGCCTCCTCCCGGCGGTGATCGAGAAGCTGCGGCGGCGCGGATTTCAGCCAGTCCTGGAGCACCCGATAGGCCTCGCGGCACCGGCCGTCATGACCGCTCATCTCGTCGAAGATCGATTGCACCGTCACCGGGTCCCCGCCGCCTCTCCAATCGTCAGCCGATGCCATGATAGACACCAAACCTTGCAGCGGGAAAGCTTAGTTGCACAAGAGGCGGCGCATCAACGCCCAGGGGAGCCGGACGCGAGGCAACGGATGGGGAGAAATCGCCCACATGCCCAGGAAAGAGGCATGAGGGCGGCTTGCCGCACCGTCATCCGGCCAGGGCGAATTCGAGCAGCAGGGTTCTCTGGAGGGAGGTGTTGAAGTTGTTGTCGGAGATCAGCGTGACCACGATCTCCCGGCCCTCCCGGTGAACCGCCAGGCCCTCCATGTTGTCGACCTGGTGCGAGCCGTCGCTCTCGTAGAGAACCTCGCCGTCCACCCGGGCGCCCGGCGCGATGGCGGCGGCCTCCATGCGGCGCAGGCGGCAGCCGAGGCCGCCGAGCAGGGCGAAGCGGCGCTCCAGCAGCAGCAGGTCGCCGTCGGGCAGGAAGGCGAGGTCGGTGACGTCGTAGCGGTCGGAGCGGACCACCTCGAAGGAGCCCCGGCGCGGACCCGTGAGGATGAAGCCCCTGGCGCCCTCGGCAATGGCCACGAGGGCGCCTGCCAGGGGCGACGACCGCGGCGCGGCCCCGATGGCCTCTAGGCCGCCGTTGGCCGGCAGGTCCAGCAGCTCTTTCGGGCCGGGAAGCGGAACGCCCCGCACCAGGGCCCCGCCCCGGTCGCGCTCGAAGCGGATCACCGCATGGTTGCGCTCGATGCCGACGAAAGCCTCCTCGCCCGAGATGGCGATGCTTTCCGTATCGTAATAGCGGGTGCGTCGCAGGGGCGTGCCGCTGCTCAGGAGCAGGGGGGCGAGAACCGCGTCCGCCAGGCCCGAGAGCCTGCCGTCGGCGGAAACGACCCGGGCCTTCAGCCATTGGGCGTTGTCCGCAAGGGCGATGAGGTCGCGCCCGTTCTCCGAGCGCCACAGGCCGGAGAACCCGCCGAAGGCGGAAACGGGGGATTTCAGGTCGAGGCCGGACCGGAAGACCAGGGCGCCGAAGCGGGTGCGGTCCGGGTCGGCCACCGACAGGCGGCGGATGGGATCGGCCGTGACCGGAACCGGCGTCGCCTCCCGGAAGGCCTGCGGGCGCTGCGCCAGGGCCGCGCCCGCCACGCTGGCGGCGGCCATCGCGCCGCCGCCGACGAGAAGGCCGCGGCGGGTGAGCCTCAAGCGACGGCCCTGCGCCGGGGGGCGCCGCGCTTGGCCTGGGGCGGGGTTTCCTCGAACAGCTCCGCGAGCTTCTCGGTCATGACGCCGCCGAGCTCCTCCGCGTCCACGATGGTCACCGCGCGGCGGTAGTAGCGCGTCACGTCGTGGCCGATGCCGATGGCGATGAGCTCCACGGGCGAGCGGGTCTCGATCTCCTCGATGACGTAGCGCAGGTGCCGCTCCAGGTAGTTGCCGGGATTGACCGACAGGGTCGAGTCGTCCACCGGCGCGCCGTCCGAGATCACCATGAGGATGCGCCGCTGCTCGGGCCGGCCGAGCAGGCGCTTGTGCGCCCAGTCCAGGGCCTCGCCGTCGATGTTCTCCTTCAGCAGCCCCTCGCGCATCATCAGGCCGAGATTCTTGCGCGCCCGCCGCCAGGGGGCGTCCGCCGACTTGTAGACGATGTGGCGCAGGTCGTTGAGGCGGCCGGGGGTGGCGGGCTTGCCGTTCTGGAGCCACGTCTCCCGGGACTGCCCGCCCTTCCAGGCGCGGGTGGTGAAGCCCAGGATCTCCACCTTGACGCCGCAGCGCTCCAGCGTCCGGGCGAGGATGTCGGCGCAGGTGGCCGCCACG
>DATHAU010000017.1:0-8183 GCA_035296545.1 Microvirga sp. | reverse complement strand
GGGATCATCGGCAATAACGGCATCCTGTTTTCGGAGAGCGCCGTGAAAGGCGCGCATTTCATCGAGCTGTGCTGCCAGCGGCGCATCCCGCTCCTGTTCCTTCAGAACATCTCCGGCTTCATGGTGGGCCGCCAGTACGAGGCGGGCGGCATCGCCAAGGACGGGGCGAAGCTCGTCACGGCGGTGGCCTGCGCGCAGGTGCCGAAGGTGACCCTGCTGGTCGGCGGCTCGTTCGGCGCGGGCAATTACGGCATGTGCGGCCGCGCCTATTCCCCGCGCTTCCTGTTCACCTGGCCGAACTCGCGCATCTCCGTCATGGGCGGCGAGCAGGCGGCAAGCGTGCTCGCCACCGTGCGGCGCGACAACATCGAAGCCGAGGGCAAGGCCTGGAGCCCCGAGGAAGAGGAAGCCTTCAAGGCGCCGATCCGCAACAGGTACGAGGAGGAGGGCTCGCCCTACCATGCCACGGCCCGCCTGTGGGACGACGGCATCATCCTGCCCTCCGAGACCCGGCGTGTCCTGGCGCTCGCCTTCTCGGCGGCCCTGAATGCGCCCATTCCCGAGACGAGGTTCGGCGTCTTTCGCATGTGAGCGGAGCGCGGGCGGCCTTGCCGCCGGACGCTTCCGAACCAGCTTTCACAAGAGCTGGTTCCCCGGAGATGCCAATGGCCCTGCCCGAACAGCATCGTCGCGCATACGCCGACCGGATCACGCGGATCGCAAATGCCCGCGATCCGCGGATCGCGCAGGCTTTCGCCACGGTGCCCCGGGAGGATTTCCTGCCCCCGCCGCCGTGGACGACGATCAGCCTCGGCGTCGCGGCCCAGGCCCGGGAGATCGCCGACATCTACGACAACGTGCTCGTCGCCATCGACCGCGGGCGCGGCATCAACAACGGCGAGCCGGCCCTCCATGCCGCATGGCTCGATACGGTGGCCCCGCAGCCCGGCGAAACCGTCGTCCATGTGGGAGCGGGCACCGGCTACTACACCGCCATGCTGGCGCTGCTCGTCGGGCCAGGCGGGCAGGTGGAGGCCTATGAATACGAAACCGATCTGGCCGCCCAGGCGGCCCGGAACCTTCGCGCCTTTTCCCATGTGAGGGTCCATGCCGAATCGGCCTTCGGCCGCGCCCTGCCAGGGGCGGACGTGGTCTATGTGAATGCCGGCGCGGTGGCGCCGGATGCAGGGTGGCTGCGGGCGCTCCATCCCGGTGGGCGGCTCATCTTCCCCTGGCAGCCGCACAGGGGCTGGGGGCCTGCCGTCCTGGTCACCCGCCGCGCCGGCGGCTTCAGGGCGGCTGCGCTCATGAATGTCGGCTTCATCCCGTGCAGCGGCGCGGATGAGACGGCCTCCGGCGCCCGGCCGCTGAGCGAAGCCGATTTCGCCGGGCTTCGATCGATCTGGCTCGCGGACGAGCGGTCTCCCGATGGGAGCGCCCTGGCGGTGTACGAGAAGGTCTGGTTCTCGTCGGAGGAGATCGGGCCCTGATGCGGCTCCGGACGGTGCGGAGCACTTGGGGTAATACGCCTGGAATGTGCGGAGATGCACCTTCCTTAAGGTAAAATGCGGTATGATTTCTTAACGATTGGGTTGTCGGGTTACCGGGGGAATCACGTCGTCGAAGCACCACCTGGGGCGGTTAAAATGTTGCTGGCCGGCAACACCTTGAAACCATCCTTATCATGCCGCTCTTGGCCCAAGCTCCGCCGCGAAGCCGCCATAAACCGCAAGCAACTCATATGTTGAGATAAAGTGCTTCTAAACCAAAGCCTTAGGGCAATGCGTTTCGGGAAAAGTCTGTCCGGAATCTCACAGACAGACCTTTTCGGGCAACGTTGCATTGGTGGCGCGGCACATGGCAGATCACGGACGTTCCGCAACCCCTCGGAGCTGACGTGAGAGTCCGGGCGGGAAGAGTTTAAGAGCCATGAGCGCGCGCTTGATCGAGACTGGAAGGCTGCCCGACCGCGAAGGGACGGAAGGAGCCGCCTATGGGCTGCGCGGCCCCGGCCTCGGCATGGCCAATCGGTCCAAGCGGATGCCTTCCTTTCTTGCGGTGATCGTGACGGTCGTTCTGGGCGCCGGCGCCGCCCTGGCGCTCGACGCCGCGCCGCGTCCGCAGCCTCTGACGCCGGCCCTGACGCCCGTCATCAAGTACGGTTCGGTGCGCGAGGCCCTGCAGAGCGGCATGCGCGACTACAATGCGGGCGACAAGCGCGGCGCCGCCCAGGCGCTCGAATATGCGGCCGGGCAGGGGCACACCCTCGCCCTGTGGAAGCTCGGGCGCATGTATGCCGACGGCGACGGCGTCCAGCACGACGATCTGAGAGCTTTCGAGTACTTCTCGAAGCTCGCGGACCGCTACGCGGACGAGAGCCCCGATTCCCCCAATGCGAGCGTCGTCTCCAGCGCCTTCGTGGCGCTCGGCACCTATTTCCTGGATGGGATCACGGGTTCCTACGTGGCGTCCAATCCCGCTCGCGCCGTGGAGATGTTCAGCTACGCCGCGTCCTATTTCAGCGACCCTAACGCCCAGTACAATCTGGCGCGGCTCTATCTCGAAGGCACAGGGGTCGAGAAGGATTCGCGCCAGGCCGCCCGCTGGTTCAACCTCGCGGCCGAGAAGGGGCATCACGCCTCCCAGGCCCTGCTCGGGCACCTGCTCATGAACGGCCAGGGCGTTCCGCGCCAGCGGGCCAAGGGCCTGATGTGGCTGACCCTTGCCCGCGAGGCGAGCGCCGACGCCGGCAAGGACCAGTGGATCGTCAGCCTCTACGACCAGGCATTTGCAGCCTCGGACGACAGCGACCGCAAGCTGGCTCTCGCGCTGCTTGAGCAGTACATCCAGGCGCGCCGGTAGGCGGCCGGACCAATCGGATCAGCCGCCATCGCCGTCGCAGGAACTGCCGGAGCCGCCGTCGAACCCGGCCCAGGCCCCGGATCCATCCCCACTGCCGCCCCTGCGGGAACCGCCTCTGCGAAGGAGCAGGATGGGGGCGGCGCACAAGAGGACGATCAAGAACCAAGACAGAAAGGCATTCATGGCGGCTGTCTCCTCGGTCCGCCATAAGATGCCACGAACCTGCTCGCCCACAATGCGTCGAGGCAGTGCGACGTGGGAGTTCCCTGACATGCGCCTCCCGTTGCGGACCGCGCTCTAATCGATGTCCAGGTCGACCATCACCGGAACATGATCCGACGGTTTGTCCCAGCCGCGCACTTCCTTCCGGATCGATGCCGTCCTGAGCCTGTCCTGCGCCTGGGCCGAGAGCAGCAGGTGGTCGATGCGGATGCCGTTGTTCCGCTGGAAGGCTCCGGCCTGGTAGTCCCAGAACGAGTAGACGCCCGCCTGGTCGCTGCACGCCCGGACCGCATCGCAGAGCCCCAGGTTCAGGAGTTCGCGGAACCGGGCGCGGCTCTCGGGCTGGAACAGGGCGTCCCCCGTCCAGGCGGCCGGATCGGCGGCGTCCCTCGGCTCAGGGATCACGTTGTAGTCGCCGCACAGGACCAGCGGCTCCTCCAGGTCGAGGAGGCGGCGGGCATGGGCCTGAAGGCGGCCCATCCAGGCGAGCTTGTAGTCGAATTTCGGCGTGCCCAGGGGATTGCCGTTGGGCAGGTAGATGGAGGCGACCCGCAGCACGCCCGACGAGGTGGAGACCACGCCTTCGAGATAGCGCGCCTGCTCGTCGCTCTCGTCCCCGGGCAAGCCGCGCCGCACGTCCTCGAGGGGCCGCTTCGACAGGATGGCGACGCCGTTATAGGCCTTCTGGCCGTGGGTGGCCACGTTGTAGCCGAGAGCCTCCACCTCGGCCCGGGGAAAGGCCTCGTCCACGCATTTCAGCTCCTGCAGGCAGACGATGTCGGGATCGGCGCTCTTCACGAAGGTGACGAGGTGATCCAGCCGCTGCTTGATCGAGTTCACGTTCCAGGTGGCTATCCGCATCGTCGTTCCCACATCCCTGTCCATGGTTTCATCGGATTTTCACCGGAGGCTGGCAAGGGGAAGCGGCCGCGATTCCCACGGATGCTCCACATGTCCTCGTCCTGGCTTGCCCCTGTGGACAATTACTGCGAACGGCTCGACCCCGGCTTCTGGGCCGAGCCGCTGAACGCGCTCTCCAACGGAGCCTTCATCCTTGCGGCGGCCTATGCGTTCCGTCTCTGGCGGCGGGAGGGGGCGAGGGACTGGCCCGGCCTCTGGCTGGTCGCCGTGGCGGCATCGGTGGGGATCGGAAGCTTCCTGTTCCATACCCTCGCCAACCGCTGGTCGCTTCTGGCGGACGTGCTGCCCATCGCGGCGTTCATCTACAGCTATTTCCTCCTGGCCCTGCGCCGTTATCTGCACCTGGAGCCGGTGGCGGCGATCCTGGCCACCGCTGTTTTTGCGGCTTTCAACGTGTCGTTCGACCGGATCTGGTTCGGATGGCTCCCCGGCGTGAGCCTCAACGGCTCCGTGGGCTACATTCCCGCCGCCCTTGCGCTTCTGGCGGTCGGCGCTCTGTGCCGGCCGGCAGGCGAGAAGGCGGCCGGGAGGGCGCTTCTCCTGGCGGCGGGCCTGTTCGCCCTGTCGCTGGCGTTCCGCTCGATGGATGCTGCAAGCTGCGCCGCCTTGCCGGCAGGGACCCATTTCCTCTGGCATGGGCTCAACGGACTGGTTCTCGCGGTTCTCATGAGGGCCGCCATCCTCCACAAGAGGCCCGCTCATGCGCCCGATTGAGATTCACGGCTACGCCATCGTGTCCGACGACGACCGGATCGCCGACGCCTCCGGGCGCACGCCGGCGGCGCTGCGCAACGATGCGGACTGGGCCTATTTCCAGGCGGAGCTCGACCGTTCGGCCCTGCTGGTGCTCGGGCGCCTGGGCCACGAGGCCCATCCGAACCCGAAGGGACGCCTGCGCATGGTCCTGTCCTCGTCCGCGACCGGGCTCGAGCGGCGCTCGAGCGGCTGGTGGTGGAACCCGGATGCGATCCCCTGGAGCGAGGCCGTCCGCGCCGTCCTGCCGGGGGGCGGGCGGGTCGCCGTGCCCGGCGGGCGGCGGGTGTTCGATCTCTTCCTGGACATCGGCTACCACGCCTTTCACCTGACCCGCGCCGGGGGCGCGTTCATCCCGGGCGGCGTGGCGGTTTTCTCCGAGTGCGACGCCGGCCGGAGCGCCGAGGCGATCCTGGCCGGAAAGGGGCTGAAACCGGGGCCTCGCCGGGTGCTGGATCCTCGGGGTCCCGTCAGCCTCACGGTTTGGCGGGCTTAAATCGAACCCTTGAAGCGCCTTGGAGTTGACCTTCGACACCTGCTCGCAAGGAGAGGCCGATGCGCCATCTAACCATTCCAGCCGCCATCATCACGGGCTGCCTCGTCGCGGGCGCAGCATGGGCTCAGTCCTCCGGCGGAGGCGGCGGCTCAGGCGGCGGAGGCTCTGCCGGCGGTTCGGGCGGGGGAGCCTCCTCCACCGGGTCATCGTCCATGGGAGCCACCACGTCCCCAGGCGCCACCACGGCGCCCACGAATTCCGGGTCGAACACCTCCACCGTTCCGCTTCCTCCGGGAACCGCCAGGGGCGCTACGGGCCAAGGAAACACGGGCCAAACGAATACCGGCCAAACGACCACCGGCCAAGGGAGCCTGGATAACCCCGCCACCAATTCGGCGAATCGGGGCACCACGGATACCACCACCGGCCCGATCCCCCCGGCCGGAACCGAAGGCAGCACCGGAGGCGCGACGACCGGCAACCGGAATTCCGGCCCCGCCACCACGGGAACCGTGTCGGGCGTCAATCGGCAGCCCGGGCAAGCCTCCGCCATTCCCCCGACCGCACGCGAAGAGGAACTCTTCCGCAAGGGCGAGGAACTGGAGCGGAAGATCGAGCGGGGGATCTGCGACGGCTGCACCAAGTAGCGCGGGCCCTCAGTCTCCCGCGCTGGCCCGGTCGAGCCGTTCGATGTCGGTCTCGTCCAGGTGGAGCCGTGTCGCCGCCGCGAGATCCCGCATCTGATCGAGGCTTGTGGCGCTGGCAATCGGCGCGGTAAGGCCGGGCCGGGCCATCAGCCATGCCAGCGCGACCCGAGCAGGCGTCGCATCCCGTGAGGCGGCCACCGCATCGAGAGCCGCCAGAATCCGTCTGCCCCGGTCGTCCAGGTAGGCCGCCATGCGTCCACCCCGCACGCTCTTTCCGAAATCCTCCTCGGAGCGGTACTTGCCGGTGAGGAAGCCGCTGGCGAGGCCGTAATACGGGATGACGCCGACGCCCCGCTCCCGGCAGAGAGGCTCCAGGTCACGCTCATACTCTGCGCGGTCGGAGAGGTTGTATTTCGGCTGAAGGCTCTCGTAGCGGGGCAGGCCCAGTCGCTCGCTGAGATCCAGCGCCTCCTTCAGCCGTGAGGCGGAAAAGTTGGAAGCGCCGATGGCGCGCACCTTTCCGGCCCGGGTCAGCTCCCCATAAGCTTCCAAGGTCTCCTGCTGCGGCGTGTCGGGATCGTCCTGGTGGGATTGGTAGAGGTCGATGTAGTCGGTCTGGAGCCGTTTCAGCGAGGCGTCCACCGCCGAACGGACATAAGCCCCCGACAGGCCCCTCATGCCGGGACCCATTTCCGATCCGACCTTCGTGGCGATGATCACCCTGTCCCGAAGGCCGCGGGATTGAAGCCACCGTCCGATGATGGCCTCCGATTCGCCGCCCCTGTTGCCTGGGACCCAGGTCGAATACACATCGGCCGTGTCGATGAAATTCAGCCCGGCGTCCACATAGGCGTCGAGCAGCGTGAACGACGTGGCCTCGTCCACGGTCCAGCCGAACACGTTGGTGCCGAGGCACAGCGGCGAAACCATCAGATCCGAGCGGCCGAGCCGGCGTTTGTCCATGGCGATCTCTCCTGTCCGACGGCGATGTGGTTCGGGACGGGACATTCTCAAGGGCAGGGCAGGGGCACGATCCTGTGTCCGCCTCTTCGGAATGCGTCCGGCTGCCGGCAGACTCGGTTCGGGGACGAGAGATTTCCGTGGCGGCGCAAGGATTTTTTCGCGTTCGCTCCCCTCGGCGGGTTCCAGGGTAATCCTTCATTAACCATGCAAGCGCATCCTTTTTTGCGCTGGCCATATGGAATTTCCCAAAGCGGCTGACGGGAGATGAGGCTCATGACTCCGAAGACCTTCGAAGAAACGATCCGCGAGAGGATCGAAGCGGTGGAACTGGTGGTGACGGTGATTGCGCAGGAGGGCAGGGAGGCCAGCCTGCACGATCTGCGCGTTCTGCTCATCAACGTGATGGGCTTGCTCAAGCGCAACCCAGGCATCGAGTCGGCCGCCGACGATCTCTACGCGGCGGCGGCGGCTCTTGTGAACGACAGCTCCGTGGGCTCGCAGCCCATCGCCAGAAAGCTTCGCCTGTTGCGGGATGCGCGGGACCGCTTCTGCGCCCGGCTCCCCGGCGCAGCGGAGCGGACCGGCGCCGGAGCCGAAATGCGGTTCCAGGGCCTCGAAGCAGCCTATGCGATCCAGCTGGAGCGGGGCGCGGGGATCCCCGCCCTCGACTCTCTAGGATCGCGCTCCGCCGCGTGAGACCCCCGGCCATCGCGCCCGAGCCGGCAGGCCGGAAGTCGGGAGATCGCGGCGGCATGGGACGATTTCGAGGCGGATGACGGGCAGGGCTTTGCCGGCGACAAGCCCAGCGACGGGTTCTCGTCAGGTCTCTCCCGGATCGCTCAAGCCTATGAGGAGCGCTTCGGCCGAAAGCCCCGCCTGATCGAGGTGCTGCAGGCATTCGAGCAGGTGATCGACGCCGATCCGTCCCGTTATCTGGGCGATGTCGAGGAAGGAGAAGCCGTGCGGCTGCGGAGGGATCGCTCGGTATGTGGGTTGATTGCCCCCGAAGACTCAAGGAGCCCGCTGCAATGATGCCTATAAACACTGGTGGCGAGCCCATTCAGGCGTCCGACCCGGCACATCTTATGCCGTGTCCATTATAGAGAGCTGATATCGTTGTCTTTTTAGCTGGGCCGTCGGTGTTTGAGGCAGCTGACGTGCGGTTTTAGGCGGCCCTATCGGGGGAGTGCGAAGAACGAATTGTGAACAGCTACTGCGGGCGGAACTGAGCCGTGGCATCGCAGCGCCTTCTCTGGTTGATTTTGCGCCGAGCTCGACCAGACACAGCCTGCGACAAATTCTGCACATCCGTTGCTTAG
>DATHAU010000016.1:0-2669 GCA_035296545.1 Microvirga sp. | reverse complement strand
CGTGACGCCCTACCCGGTCGATTTCCGCACCGGCGGGGCCAGCAACAACCACCGCCCCTTCGCCTTCGTGTCCGACGGGCTGCGCCGCCTCGATATCGGCGCGAAGGAATGGGCCGGCCTCGTCGCCTATTACGCGGCGGGCCGCACGCCGGAGCTGTTTCCAGGGCCTCAGGCCGCCGTGGTGGGCAGCGCGATCCGGTAGGTGCCTTTGAAATCGTCGGGATCGACCGGCCGCCCCTTCCGCAGGATCACCACGCGCCCCTCCTTCATGAGCCGCACCGCCGCCCGGCGCACGGGCTGCATGAGGGGTCCCCAGCCCTCCGGCTGGTTGCCGCCGATGGCCTGGGCCACGTCGGCGGGGCCGATGGTCCGGCCCGGGCCGCGTTCCGCCAGGAGCGCCAGCATGGCGGCCTCGAGGTCTTCCGGCGTCGCGCGCTCAGGCATCCCCGTTCCCCATGGCCGCGTCGAGGGCGTCAGAGACGAACTGGCGGCGCCACATGACGAAGAGCACGCCGGCGGTCGCCGCCATGAACACATAGGCGCTCAGGAACCAGCCGAGATAGGCGAGCGAGAAGAAGAACGCCCGCTGGCCGCGGTTGAAATGCTTGCCGGCCACCGCGTTCATGGCGGCGGCCCGGCGCGCCACCACGAGCCCCTCCTCGCGGCTGCTCTCCTTCAGGACCGGAACGGCGCCCAGGATGATCGCCATGTAGTTGAAGAGCCGGTAGGACCAGGCGAACTTGAAGAACGCGTAGACGAAGACCACCGCAAGGCCGATCACCTTGGCGTCCCAGGCCAGGCGCGTGGGCGGCTCCCCGAAGGGCAGGTCGGCGAAGACCGGCAGGACCTGGTCCGCCGACCGGAACAGGGCCAGCACGCCGCCGATGGCGATGAGCGACGTGGAGGCGAAGAAAGCGGTTCCGTTCATGAGCGAGGCCATGATGGTGGTGTCGACGATGCGGTTCTCCCGCACCACCATCTGCTCCATCCAGCGATAGCGGTACTGGTCCATCGCCTTGTTGAGGCTCTTCTGCCCCGCAGGGGTGAGTTCCACGGCGGCGTGATAGCCGAGCCATGACGCGATGAAGAACGCGAGCGCCCCATAGTCGAGAAGGGTGAACCCCAGCACCGTGCTAACTCCCGTTGACTCCGCCGCCATCATGCCCAGTTTGTGGGAAGCATCATAGGGGAGCGTTCTTCCATGGCTCAGACGATCACGCGCGGCTACAAGGCTCTCCTCCACGAGGCCCAGGCAAAGATCAGGACCCTTCCGATCGACGCAGCCGTGGCCCTGCACGGACGGGACGACACGGTCTTCGTGGACCTGCGCGACCCGCGCGAGCTGGAGCGGGAGGGCCGCATCCCCGGCGCGCTGCATTGCCCGCGCGGCATGCTGGAATTCTGGATCGACCCGGACAGCCCTTATTACAAGCCGGCCTTCGGACAGGACAAAACTTACGTGTTCTTCTGCGCCGCCGGCTGGCGCTCGGCCCTGTCGGCGGCCACGGCACAGGACATGGGGCTCAAGCCCGTGGCCCATATCGAGGGCGGCTTCACGGCGTGGAAGAAGGCGGGAGGGCCTGTGGAGGGCTCGGAGCCCTCCAAGGCCTGAGGGGGAAGTCGGGAAAGGCCGACAGCGTTGCGTCACCGAGGCAAGGCCGGATGAACCTGAAGGGCATTGCGAAAGGGCTTGGGGTCCTGAACGCTTTGGCAATCCTCGTAACGGCCGTCGTGGGCTGGTTCTTGGGCAGGAACTCCGTGCCGGAGCTGTTCGACATCGCGTCCTACGTTGCGCTGGGGATGGGGGCCCTCGGATCTCTCATGTTCGTCGGTGCGACGTCCGGCTCGGACGGATCCGCTGAAAGAGCCGCTACTGTCTCGGCCCAGCCGAGAAAATTATGGACGCCCTCTGGACGGACAGGAATGCCGGAATTTCGACTGGGGCGCTGTTCGTCCTGGGCGGCTTTTCCTGGGGTGCATTTGCATGGATTCTCAGTGAACTGCTCTCCAGAACGGTTCCTTGATCCACCCGTCGAGCAAGGCCCGAATCCTAGGCGGTCTCCCGAACCTTGAAACCATCGAAGGGACCGCTCTCGCCCTCCCCGCTCCCGACCGGCTCAACCCGCTCCACTGCCGATCCTCCCGGCCCCTGCCGGCAGGCCTTGAGCATGACCTCCACGAGGTCGTCCGGCCCTGAGAACACCGCCTCCACCGCGCCGTCGCGCCGGTTGCGGACCCAGCCCTTGAGGCCGTGCAGCTCCGCCTGGTGACGGACCCAGGCGCGGAAGCCCACCCCCTGGACCCGTCCGTGGATGAGCACGTGAATGGTTCGATCCGTCATCGTCCCTCAGCGGCGGTGGCCGTGGCGGGCATCGGTGTGCCGCCCGCCGTAGTCGTCATCGAGGCTCCGGATGATGCGTTCCCCGTTCTGAGGGTCGACCCTGCGCAGGATCTCGTCGAGCTTCGCCTCCATGCGGTCGTCGCCCTCCTTGGACTGGGGCGAGCCCACATAGAGCAGGATCGCGAGGCCGCCGACCTGCCAGAGAAGCTGCAGGAACTCGGACTGCCAGTTCTCGAAGGTATCCCGCAGGAGTTCAACGAGGTACTCGGACACCTGGATCGGCTGCGCATGGGCCTGCTGCTCGCTCACATAGGCGAAAATGGGTCTT
>DATHAU010000015.1:0-2110 GCA_035296545.1 Microvirga sp. | reverse complement strand
GTGCGGATCGTTTCCCCGGAAAAATAATCCTCCTGCGGGCCGAGCATGACGCGGATCGGGCCTGTCTCGTCGGGCGCGTCCAGGGTCAGATGCATGGGCTCGCCGCCTTGCGCCCCATGGCAGGGGAGGCGGTCCCCGGCCTTGAGCGCCGCCCCGTTCAGGCCCCCGAGCCGGGAGCGCTGATGGAACGACAGGCTGCCGAGCTGCGGCGCCACCGCGAAGCCGCCCGCCACCGCCAGATAGGCGAAGGTCCCGGTTCGCGCGTGTCCCACCTGCAGGGCCTGGCCTTCCTTGAGCCAGGCGGAGGTCCGGGGCGGCACGGGCGCTCCGTCGACCGACAGGGCGCAGCCCGCGCCCACGACGGCCACGCGAAGGTCGCCCCCCTCGGGGGTGAAGGCGCCGCCGAGATTCATGAACTCGATGGCGGCGGCGTCCGGCACGTTGCCCACCAGAACATTGGCCATGGCGAGCGCGGGCCGGTCCATGGCCCCCGAGGGGGAGACGCCGAAGCCCTGATAGCCGAGGCGTCCGCGATCCTGCAGGCTCGTCATGGGGCCGCAGGCTGTGACCACGAGGCTGATCATGGGCGCATCTCCTCGGCCACCGGCTCGCCGGCGCGCGCGGCCCGTTCCAGCCCCTCCCAATGGGAGGCGTCGACGGGCTCGAACACGATCTCGTCCCCGGCCGCGAAGAGAAAGGCGGGGTCCCGCTCGGGCATGTAGCTGCGCACGGGGGTCTGGCCCAAAAGATGCCAGCCGGCGGGCATCTCCACGGGGGCGATGCCCGCCTGCTGGCCGCCGATCATGATCGACCCCATGGGAACCTTCGCCCGCGGCTGGGTGCGGCGCGAGGTGGCGATCCTCGGGTCGAGGCCGCCGAGATAGGTGAAGCCGGGCAGGAAGCCGATCATGTAGATCCGGTACACCGCCCCCGCATGGATCTCGACCACCTCGTCGGCGGTCAGCCCGTGCTGCGCCGCCACGTCGTCCAGATCGATCCCGAACCTTCCCCCATAGACCACGGGAACGCGCCAGCGCCGGCCCACCGCGCTGCGGGGCTTAAGCGCCTCGCCCTCCCGGACGATCAGCCCGGTAAGCGCGTCGTAATCCAGCACGGTGGGGTCGAACTGCACCGTGAGCGAGCGGTAGGTGGGCACGACCTCCAGCAGGCCCGGGGGGGCGCGCCGCCGCAGGATGTCGTCGAGGGCCAGCACCAGGCCGTTGAGATCCGGATCGATGGCGTCCCCGAACTCGACGGTGACGGCGCTGTCGCCGCAGGGAAGAATCCTCGGTGCTGGCACGATGCTCTCGCTGGATGGCCGGATCATCAGCCATCTCACATCGGGTCCGATCCTTCAACGGCAAGGGGCCTGCCCGCATGTCCCCGGACGCAGCGCCGGGCGCGGGCGAAGGGCGCTCCCATGCGCCTTTTTGCTAGGCTCAACTCCGCTTCCCCGTTTGTGCTATGCCGGTCCGGCTTGATGGGATTCGGGCTCACCCGGAGGAGTTTTCATGACCTTGAGATCCAGGACCGCCGTCGTCACCGGCTCGACCAGCGGCATCGGCCTCGCCATCGCCCGCGCCATGGCGGGGGAGGGGGCCAACGTGGTCATCAACGGCCTCGGGGAAGCGGGCGAGATCGAGACCGCGCGCCGGGCCATCGAGGGGGATTTCGGCGTCCGGGCCCTCTATTCGCCGGCCGACATGCTCAAAGCCGACGAGATCGCCGACATGATCCGCCTGGCCGAGGAAGCCTTCGGCGGCGTCGACATCCTGGTCAACAATGCGGGCATCCAGTTCGTCTCCCCGGTGGAGGATTTTCCGCCCGAGAAATGGGACCAGATCATCGCGGTCAATCTCTCGTCGGCCTTCCACGCCATCCGGGCCGCCCTGCCGGGCATGAAGGCGCGGGGATGGGGGCGCATCATCAACACGGCCTCGGCGCATTCGCTCGTCGCCTCGCCGTTCAAGGCGGCCTATGTGGCGGCCAAGCACGGCATCGCGGGCCTCACCAAGACGGTGGCCCTCGAAGTGGCCACCCACGGCGTCACGGTGAACTGCATCAGCCCCGGCTATGTCTGGACGCCCCTGGTCGAGCGGCAGATCCCCGA
>DATHAU010000014.1:0-11999 GCA_035296545.1 Microvirga sp. | reverse complement strand
CCCGAATCCCACGACTGCCCAATATGGGCTGAGTCCGGGTCGCCTCAGGATCGATGATCCAGGCTATCTAAGGGGTGGGACCCCGAGCCTGCCCATTGCCAGCGCTCTGCTTGTGCAGGGAGGCGCTTCAGCGGCGAACATTACCCTAAGAGAGAGCAAAGGATGGCAGTCAACCGAATTGAGGATCTACCCATAGAAAGAGTATTGTAAAGAGCCTCCCAGCCTTGCAGTATAGTGGAACGCCCCATGAGAGGGCTCTAGGGAGGATCCGAACATGAAGCATTTACTCGCCGCGGGCCTGCTCGGGATTCCACTTGCTTTTATTGCGTCGCCCGCCACCGCCCAGAAAGCCATTGAGCTCCATGGCGCCTCACAGTTCAACGATGATCACGCCTTCACGAAAGCACTCGCCAAGTTCGGTGAGCTGACATCGGCCTGCTACGGCAAGCCCCTCAACATCATCCTGCACAAAAACAGCGAGCTTGGGCTCGAGAAGCAGTATTTCGAGTACATGTCGCAGGGCCGCGCGGTTGACTTCGCGATCGTCTCGCCGGCGCACATGTCGACCTTCTCCAAGGCAGCGCCCTTCATCGATGCGCCGTTCCTCTTCCGCGACCTGGCGCACTGGAACAAGGTGCTGGATCAGGACCTGCTGAAGCCGATCGCTGATGAAATCGCCACCCGCGCCGACGTGATGCTGATCGGGTATGCGGGCGGCGGCACCCGCAATATCTTCGTCAACAAGCCCGTCAGCAATATGGAGGAGTTGAAGGGCCTCAAGGTTCGCGTACAAGGCGCGCCGATCTGGAGCCGCACCTTCGCGGCCGCCGGGATGTCGCCCACCGTGATCGCATATAACGAGGTGTACAACGCCATCCAGAACGGCGTTATCGGCGCCGGAGAGAACGAGGCCGCAGGCGTCGAGCAGATGAAGTTCTTCGAGGTTGCGCCCAATCTTTCCATGACCGAGCACGCGATCACCATTCGGCCGCTTGCGTTCTCGGGCAAAACCTTCAAGAATCTTCCGGCTGACCTGCAGCAATGCGTTATCAAGGCCGGTAAGGAAGCCGGAGCGCACGGCCGCCAGATCGAGTCGAGCGAGGATTCTGCCAAGCTCGAAGCGCTGGAGAAGGCCGGCAGGCTGAAGCGCATCGCGTTCAAGGACCGGGACCAGATGAAGAAACTTGTCGATCCGGTGATGGCCGAGTACGCCAAGGAGATCGGCGCCGAGGATATTCTCAAGAAGATCAACGACATCAAGTAGCGGCCTCAACCATGCGGGCCAGGCGTTTCCCGGCCCGCATGGAACCGGCTTGTGCTCCTGTGGTCGATGCCGAGCATCAATGTAGGATCGGACGGGCATCTAAACTGCGGGCTGCAATGTGCTATTCTCCTCCCGCATTCCTTGCGAGCGGCTCGACCAAGCTCTGAAATCTGGAACCGGGGGGCCTATGGCTGAAGCCGTCTCGCAGGCGCGAAGTGTGTGGCGCAAGGTGACGCGCTGGTACAGCGCCTTCCTGTCATGGGTCCTGATGATCGCCGTTGCGATCCTGGTTCTGCCCGTCGCCCTCCAGATCTTCTCGCGCTTCACCTCCCTCATTCCCCACTATATCTGGACCGAGGAACTGGCGCGCTTCCTCCTGGTCTGGACCGTGATGATCGGCGCCATGATCGGCGTGCGCGAGAGCAGCCACTTCGAGGTCGACGTCTGGCCGATCCTGTCGGGCCGGCCGGAGGCAGCCATCCGGCTCGCCTCGCGCTTCGGCGTGCTCCTCATCGCCCTCGTGTTCGTGTGGTCCGGCATCGAGTTCACGCGGTTTGCCTGGTACCGCACCTCCGAACTTGCGGAACTGCCGCTTTGGCTCATCCACATCGCCTGGCCGATCGCAGGCTTCACCTGGCTGATCTTTCTCGGCGAGCAGATGTGGGACGAGTTCAACGCCCTGATCGGCCGCAGGCCCCTTCCGCCGGCCGATCCTGTTCCGAGCCCCGGGGGAGCCATCCGATGACCGGCGCCGTGCTGTCGCCGAACGAGGCGGCTCTGATCCTGTTCGGCATATTCTTCGCCATGATGACCTTGCGCGTGCCGGTCGCCTTCGCCCTTGCGCTCGCCTGCCTGCCGATCCTGGTCATCGAACCGCGGCTTTCGGCCGTGACCCTCGTTCAGGAAACCTTCAACGCCTACAACTCCTTCATCCTGCTGGCGGTCCCGTTCTTCCTGCTCACCGCGAACCTCATGAACGTGGGCGGCATCACCGACCGGCTGATGACCCTGTCGCGCACCATGGTCGGACACTTCCCCGGCGGGCTTGCCCAGATCAACGTGGTCCTCTCGTTCTTCTTCGCGGGCATTTCCGGATCGTCGACGGCCGACGCGGCCAGCCAGTCGAAGATCTTCATCGAGGCGCAGCGCAAGGAGGGCTACGACGATTCGTTCTCCGTCGCCATCACGGCCGTGTCGGCGGTGCTTGCCGTGATCATCCCGCCCTCGATCCTCATGATCGTGTGGGGCGGCGTGCTCACGGTGTCCATCGGAGCGCTCTTCCTCGCGGGCATCATTCCCGGGCTGCTGATCGCGCTCGCCCAGATGGCGACCGTTCATGCCTATGCGAAAGCGCGAGGCTATCCGACCTATGCGCGCGCCACCTGGGGCGCTTTGCTGGCTTCCATGGCGGTCTCCCTGCCGGCCCTGATGACCCCCCTGATCATCATCGGCGGCAAGCTCTTCGGCTGGTTCACGGCGACCGAATCGGCCTGCATCGCCGTGCTCTATGCCGGCTTCCTCTCGCTCCTGATCTACCGCGAGATGGACCTGCGCGGCTTGAAGGATGCGCTCATCGACACCGGCAAGTTCACCGGCGTCGCGCTGTTCTGCGTCGGCACCGCCAGCGCGTTCGGGTGGCTGCTCGCCTATTACCAGATTCCGAGAGCCATCCTGGCCGGCGTCTCGGCATGGGAACTGGGACCCATCGGAACGGGCTTTTTCATTTCATTCGTGTTCCTGGTCGTCGGGTGCTTCCTCGACGCCATCCCGGCCATCATCATCGTCGGCACGATCCTCGAACCGCTGGCGCGATCCGCCGGTCTCGATCCCGTTCATTTCGCCATGATCGGCATCGTATCCCTGGCCTTCGGGCTGGTGACGCCGCCCTATGGGCTCTGCCTGATGATCGCCTGTTCCGTGGCGAAGATCCGAATGCGCGTGGCGCTCAGGGACACCGTCATCATGCTCATCCCGATGCTGCTCGTGCTGGCGCTCCTCATCGTGTGGCCCGCCATGGCCTTGTTCATCCCCAGCCTCATCTCGCCGGAGTTCCTGAAATGACCGTTCCCCATGCAGCGCAAGTCGAAGCCATCGTTCCAGACCTGAAAGACAAGGTGGTTCTCATCACCGGCGGCAGCACCGGCATCGGCGCGGCGGCCGCGCGGGCGTACGGCCGCAACGGCGCGAGAGTCGCGGTCAACTTCAACGCGAGCCGCGAGGAGGCGGAAGCCGTTGCGGCCGACATCGAGGCCAGCGGCGGACAGGCGGTCCTCATCCAGGACGACGTCACGCAGCCCGAGGCGGCGGGCCGCATCATGGCAGCGGCGGTTCGGGCCTTCGGCCGCATCGACGTGCTCGTCAACAATGCGGGCGCCCTCGTCAAGCGCACGCCGATCGACCAGTACACCGACGATTTCGTGGACGCCGTGCTGGAGCTCAACGTGAAGCAGGTGGTCCGGTTCATGCGCGACGGCGCCGTTCAGATGCGCAAGCAGGGCGGCGGCGGCTCGATCATCAACGTGAGCTCCATCGCCGCTCGACATGGAGGCGGGCCCGGCTCGGTGATCTATGCGGCGGCCAAGGGGTTCATCGCCACCGCTACCCGGGGCTGGGCCAAGGAACTCGTGAAGGACGGGATCCGCGTGAACGCAGTGTCGCCGGGGGTGATCGCCACCCCATTCCATGACCGCTACTCCACCGCCGAGCAGCTTGCCGCCATGCAGGCGACCATTCCCATGAACCGGATCGGCGCGCCGGAAGAATGCGTCGGCGCCTTCCTTTATCTGGCCTCCGAACAGCTCAGCGGCTACGTCACCGGTCAGATCATCGAAGTGAATGGCGGACAATACATGCCCTGAGTGCAGATCGCCCTGCGGTCGACAGGGGGCGGAAGCGCTGATCTTGTTCATGAGCAGCGGCCATGCCGCCGTCTTGCAGCGGGCCGGCGCTGCGCCACTTGATGGGGCAGGAGCAGTTGCCGGCCCTGGACGCCCCATCGAGCGGAAGAGACAATGACCGAGACATTCCCGCAAGCCGACAATCCTCAGGCCGAGTTGCATCCTCGCCCGCAGCTGCGTCGCGAGCGCTGGATCGACCTGTGCGGCCCCTGGGGCTTTGCCTTCGATGACGAGGATCAGGGAGTGGCCGAGCGCTGGTTCGATCGGGCGGAACCCTTCGATCGCGAAATCGCCGTGCCCTTCCCGCCCGAGAGCAAGCTGTCGGGGGTGCATGAAACCGGCCTTCACCCGGTGGTGTGGTACCGCCGTGAAATCCGCGTCGATGGGGCCGACCGCCAGGGTCGGCTTCTCCTCCACTTCGGCGCGGTCGACTACAAGGCCTCTGTCTGGGTCAACGGCCGCCTGGCGGTCGAGCACACGGGCGGGCATACGCCGTTTTCGGCCGAGATCGCGCCCCTGCTCATCCCCGGCGAAGTCCAGGTGATCGTCGTTCGCGCCGAGGACCAGCCCCGGGACCTGCAGCAGCCCCGGGGCAAACAATACTGGGAGGATAAGCCCGGCTATATCTGGTATCACCGCACCACCGGCATCTGGCAGCCGGTCTGGCTCGAGCCGGTTCCCAAGGTTGCCATTGCCGAGCTGCGCTGGACCCCGGACGTCGACCGCTTCGGCGTGGCCCTGACCCTCAGGCTGAACCGCGCGCCGCCGGAGGGCTGGCGCGTGCGCGTGCGGCTTGCCGGCGACCGGCCGACGCGGGTTCTCGTCGACGACACCTGCCTGCTCCTGGGCCGAGAGCTGCGGCGCGACCTTCTCCTCGACCTCAACAGCGCGGCGGTCCGCCGTCGCCGCACGCTCCTCTGGGCCCCCGAGCATCCCAACCTCATCGAGGCGACCATCGAGCTTGTGGATGGCGACGGAGCCGTTGTCGACCGGGTCGAAAGCTATTTCGGGCTGCGCCGGGTCGAGGCCCGGGATGGCCGCTTCACCATCAACGGCACCCCGATCTTCCTGCGGCTCGTGCTGGCGCAGAACTACTGGCCGGATTCGCACCTCGCCGCCCCCGATGCGGATGCGCTCAGGCGCGAAGTGGAGCTTGCCCGGTCCCTGGGGTTCAACGGCGTCCGGATCCACCAGAAGATCGAGGACCCCCGCTTCCTGTACTGGTGCGACAGGCTGGGGATGCTCGTCTGGGGCGAGGCCGCCAACGCCTATGTGTATTCCGACCGGGCGGTGGAGATGCTGACCCGCGAGTGGCTCGAAGCCGTGCGCCGGGACTACAACCATCCCTCCATCATCACATGGGTGCCCATCAACGAGAGCTGGGGCGTTCCCGACCTCGACCGCTCGGCCCAGCAGCGCAGCTTCGTGCAGGCGCTCTACCACCTCACCCGCGCCCTCGATCCCACGCGCCCGGTGATCGGCAACGACGGCTGGGAGCATGCGGTCGGCGATGTCTTCGGCGTGCACGACTACGCGGGCAGCAGCGACGTGCTGCGGGAACGCTATGGGGACCGGCAAGCCCTCACGCGCACGCTCCGCGAGGTGCGGCCCTACCACTTCCCCCTGCTGAGCGAAGGTGGGGAAATCGGTGACGAACCCATCGTGCTGAGCGAGTTCGGCGGCCTGTCATTCGTGCCGCAGACCAGCGAGGACTGGTTCGGCTACCGCCAGTTCGCCAGCCCCGATGAACTGCTCCTCCATTATGAGGGGTTGGTCGATGCCCTCCTCGCGTCCACCGCCCTCGCCGGATTCTGCTACACCCAGCTGACCGACACGGAGCAGGAGGCCAACGGCCTGGCGACGGCCGACCGCAAGCCGAAGATCGACCCCCAACGCCTGCGCCAGATCAACACCCGTCCCTCGAAGGCTGTGCCCAGCGAAGTTCTCGATGCGATGATCAAGGAGGAGGTCGAGCAACGGCGGCGCGAGCGCGGACAGGAATAGAGTGGCCGGCCGATGTGGATGGAGGACATGAAGGTCCGGCGCCGGTCGGTCTTGGATATCCCGCGGTGCCTTGCGACTGCTGCTGCCGCCATAACGCCGAATCATGATCCTGCAAAGCGAGCCCGTTTTGGAACCTCGGTCATTTGTGGCATCATCCCGGTGCAGCGCTCTGCCGGAGAGCTGACGATGTGGAGGCTGTTGATGCGAGGATGGATCTCATCGGTGGTTGCCGTGCTCGGAGCGCTCGCCCTGACGCACCCGGCGGCAAGCGCCGAGATCAGCATCGTGATCAACAAGACGACGCAGCGCATGATCGTGTCCGTCGACGGGCAGGAGCGGTACTCCTGGCCGGTGTCCACGGGGATGGCCGATTACGCCACGCCCACAGGAGCCTTTGCGCCATCCCGCCTGGCGAAGGTGCACTACTCCCGGGAGTGGGACAATGCGCCCATGCCGCATTCCATCTTCTTCACCGACGCGGGCCATGCGATCCACGGGAGCCGCGCCACCGGCCGGCTGGGCACGCCGGCCTCCCATGGCTGCGTGCGGCTGGCGCCCATGAATGCCAGCATCCTGTTCAACCTCGTCCAGGCGGAGGGCCTGAGCAACACGAGGATTGAGATCACGGGCGTCGATCCGATCGGATCAGGGCTTGCGGGTGGATATGGCGGGGAGCGCGATTACAGCCGCTTGACCAGCTTCGACCCTCTCAAGGGCGGGATCATGGTGGGCGGCGGCGCACCTCGCACGACGCCCGGGTCCCGCACGCAACCTTGACACGAAGGAGCAGGTCGCCGGCATCGCCGGTCAGCCGCGGGACGCTCAGGCTGCCCGCCCCCGCCAGCTTTTCACAAGGGCGGCGAGTCGTTGGATCTGGGACGCCTCCAGGGGCCACGCGGAGGGGGGCCGGGTCGGACCGCAGTCGGCGCCCATCAACTGCAACGCGGTCTTGACGACGGTGACGTTGGCTCCGTTCTGCTCGTTCGCCCGCAGGGTTTCGAACTCTGCGATCCCGGCGATCAGTTCGGCCGCCGCCGTGTAGTTCCCGGCATCGAGGGCCGCATGGATGGCAACCGAGCCTTCGGGCCAGACGTTGATCAAGCCGGAGGTGAAGCCGCGGGCTCCGACGGCGTAGAGGGGCGGCGCCCAGGTTTCCGCGAGCCCGCCCACCCAGACGATGGCGGGATCGGCCCGGCGGATGGCCTCCGCCAGGCGCAGGGGCGTCGGCGAGGCCCATTTGACGCCGGCGACGCCGGGAACCGCGCAGAGCGTCTCGATGGCGTCGAGGCCGATGGCGTCGTTTCTCAGGTACAGCATCAGCGGCAGTCCCCCGCCTGCCTCCGCGACGCGCTTGACGTAGTCCACGACCCCACGGGGCGAGACGAAGGGGTCGGGCGGCTGATGCACCATGAGAGCCGAGGCGCCCGCCGCGGCGGAGGCGCGCGCGAGAGCGCAGGCCTCCTTGATGCTGCGGCCGACGCCGCCGAGAAGGGGCACGCGGCCGCCGACGAGTTCGGCCGTCCCGTGGATCATCCGCTCGGCTTCCGCCGTGGTCAGGCCATAGAACTCCCCCGTATTGCCGTTGGACACGAGGATGTGAACCCCCGCCCCGATTGCTCGGTCAATGATGCCGGCGAGGCGATGCGGAGCCACCTCGTCCCGGTCGTCGAAGGGCGTGACCAGGATGCCGGAAATGCCGGTCAGGGCGTGGCGGAGCTTCGGATCGATAAGGGTCATGACGCGCCTCTGCGGCTCAGCGGTTGTTGGCCTGCCGCCAGGCGGCGAAGTCGACCTTGCTCTGCTCCTCGGTGGGCGGGTAGAGCCCGAGGATCGAGCGGCCCTTCATGACCTCCTCCGTGACGAAATCCTCGAAGGCGGTCATCTCCACGGCCTCGGCGGCGATCTCATCGGCCAGATGGGCCGGGATCACCACCACCCCCTCCCCGTCGCCGACCACCACGTCGCCCGGCCAGACGGCCACGTCGCCGCAGCCGATGGGCACATTGATGTCGAGGGCCTGGTGAAGGGTGAGATTGGTGGGAGCCGAGGGCCGGTGATGATAGGCCGGGATGCCGAGCCCGGCGATCTCCGGCGAGTCCCTGAAGCCCCCGTCCGTGACGACGCCGGCCACGCCGCGCTTCATCAAGCGGGACACGAGGATCGATCCTGCGGAGGCGGCCCGCGGGTCCTTGCGGCTGTCGATGACGAAGACTGCGCCGGGCGGGCATTCCTCCACCGCCTTGCGCTGGGGATGGGCGCGGTCCTGGAACACGCTCAAGGGGTTCAGGTCCTCGCGGGCCGGGATGTAGCGGAGCGTGAACGCCTCGCCCACCATCGGCGCGCCGTTGGGATTGAGGGGATGCACGTCCTGGATGAACTGGTTGCGCAGCCCGCGCTTGAACAGGGCGGTGCAGAGGGTCGCGGTGCTCACGGTCTTGAGCTTGTCGCGCGTCTCGGGCGTCAGGTGTGGCATCGGGGGCTCCGCAGGAAAGGATCGTGCAAACCAGCGCCGGCCGCAAACGGGCCGGCGCTGCCGGATCGTATTGAGGCTACTGGATGCTCGCCCCGGAGGCCTTCACCACGTCCTGCCACTTCTTGCGCTCGGCCGCGATGAACTCCACGAACTGCTCCGGCGACATCGGCGTGGCGACGGCGCCGATCTCCATGAGCTTCTTCCTCTGCTCCGGGCTGTCGAAGATCGTCTTCACCTCGGAGGCGAGGCGCTCGACGACGGGGCGCGGGGTGCCGGCCGGAACGAAGAGACCGTGCCACGAGGTCGCCTCGAAGCCCGGGAGCGACTCGGCCAGGGTCGGCACATCGGGAGCCGTCGGGCTGCGCTCCTTGCTCGTGACCGCCAGGGCGCGCACCACGCCTCCCTGGGCCTGGGGCCAGGCCAGAGTCATGTTATCGAAGGCCAGATCCAGGTGCCCGCCGGCGAGCGCGTTCATCACGTCGTTGGAGCTGCGGTACGGCAGGTGGTTCATCTTCGTTCCGGTCATCATCTGGAAGAGCTCGGAGGCCAGATGGGTCGACGTGCCGGCGCCGGACGAGCCGTAGTTGAGCTTGCCCGGATTCTGCTTCAGGTACTCGACCAGTTCCGCAACGGTCTTGACCGGGATCTTCGGGTTGACCACGAGGAGGTTGGGCAGCCGGGCGAACAGGCTCACCGGCTGGAAGTCCTTCTCGGTGTCGTGGGCGATGTTCTTGTAAAGGAACGGATTGATGGCATGGGTGCTCACCGTTCCGACGAGAAGGGTGGCTCCGTCGGGGGCCGCCTTGGCGACCTGCGCCGTGCCGATGTTGCCGCCTGCTCCGGCCTTGTTCTCAACCACGAAGGCGGCGCCGGTCTTGCTCTGCAGCGACTGACTGAAGATCCGGGCGAACATGTCCGTCGTGCCGCCGGCTGCGAACGGAACCACCACGGTCACCTGGCGCGGGGGCCATTCCTGCGCCTGGAGCGGCGTGGCCAGCGTGGCGGCAGCGAGCAGCAGACCTGTCAGAAGTCTTTTCACGAAATTCCTCCCAGATGAACGTTGAGGGGACTGCAGTCTGTTCTCCGGGCCGCTGCAGCTCCGGGCATTCTTACGCCTCCACTTCCGGCTTTGCAACAACTATTGACAAATTTTATCAAATGCTGACAAGTAGGAACAGTTTTTCGTCGAGATGCAGGGGTTTCTCGTGCTCAACCGGCCTGATGAAGAGGGATCGCAGGAGCCGCCGATGGTGATCGAGCGTCCGCGGGAGGCGCATGCCGCCAGCGCGGCAGCGAAGCGAAGCGCCCGGATCTATGACGGCATCCTCGGATCCATTGTCTCCGGGGAGTTTGCCGAGAATGCGCGCCTCCCCTCGGAGGCCGAGCTGTCGCGCCGCTTCAAGGTATCGCGGCCGGTGGTGCGCGAGGCCCTGGCGCGCTTGCGGGACGACGGACTGATCGTCTCGCGGCAGGGGTCGGGCTCCTATGTGACGCGCCGTCCGGACGACGCCGTTCTGCGCCTCGTCCCGGTCGGCTCGATCGCCGACATTCAACGGTGCTTCGAGTTCCGGGTCGGCCTGGAGGGAGCCGCGGCGGCCCTGGCGGCGGAGCGCTGGGACAGCGCCCAACTGGCCGAGATCCGGTCGGCCTTCGAGGCCCTGGAAATCTGCATTCGAACGGGGCAGCTTGGCGTCGACGAGGATTCACGTTTTCACCAGGCGGTCGCCCGGGCCACTCACAATCACTATTACATATCGGTTCTGCTCTCGCTGCAGGCCCATATCGCCCTGGGCATGAACCTGACCCGCAATTTGTCCATGCTGCGCAGCGACAATCGCCTTCGCGTCGTCCAGGACGAGCATACCTCCATCCTGACCGCCATCGAGGCCCGCGACGCAGCCGCCGCCCGCGCGGCCATGGAAACCCATATCGAAAACGCCCGGCGCCGCATGTTCGAAGGCACGCCGGACAAGAGATGAGCAGCACCATGACAAGGAAGAAGCCAGAGGAACTGCGGAGCCATCGCTGGTTCGGCGTGCAGGACCTGCGCGCTTTCGGCCACCGTTCGCGCACGCTCCAGATGGGCTATGCGCCGGAGGACTTCATGGGCAAGCCCGTGGTGGCGATCATCAACACCTGGAGCGACGCCCAGCCCTGCCACCAGCATTTCCGGCAGCGCGTCGAGGAGATCAAGCGCGGGGTGTGGCAGGCGGGCGGCTTCCCCATCGAGCTTCCGGCGCTGTCGCTCTCCGAGAGCTGGGTCAAGCCCACCACCATGCTCTACCGCAACCTCCTGGCCCTGGAGGTCGAGGAGCTTCTCCGTTCGCACCCCATGGACGGCGCCGTGCTCATGGGCGGCTGCGACAAGACCACCCCCGGGACGATCATGGGAGCGATCTCCACCGACCTTCCGATGATCTTCATGCCGGCCGGACCCATGATGCGCGCGCACCATGGCGGCAAGATCCTGGGCTCCGGCTCAGACGCCTGGAAGTACTGGGCCGAGAAGGAAGCCGGCGCGATCACCAACCAGCAATGGAACGACATCGAGGCGGGCATCGCCCGCTCCAACGGCACCTGCATGACCATGGGCACGGCCTCCACCATGACGTCGCTGGCAGAGGCCCTCGGCCTCACGCTGCCGGGCGCCGCCTCGATCCCGGCGGCCGACGCCGCCCACCCGCGCATGGCCGCGGCCTGCGGCCGGCGCATCGTCGACATGATCTGGGAGGATCTCAAGCCGTCGGATATTCTCGACCGGCGGTCCTTCGAGAACGCCCTGCTCGTCCACAACGCCCTGGCAGGTTCGACCAACGCGATGATCCATCTCGTGGCCATGGCCCGGCGGGCCGAGGTCGAACTGAAGCTCACGGATTTCGACGACTTCGCCCAGAAGGTGCCGGTGATCGCGAATCTGCGCCCCACAGGCGCGTGGCTGATGGAGGACTTCCACATCGCCGGCGGCATCCGCGGCCTCCTCAAGCGCCTGGAAGGCCTGCTCCATCTCGACGCCCGCACGGTCACGGGCACCCTGCGCGACGCCCTCGACGGCGCGGCGGTGTACGACGACGACGTGATCCGGCCCCTCGACAAGCCGGTCGCGTCCTCCGGCGGCACCGCAATCCTCTACGGCAACCTCGCGCCGGACGGCTGCGTGATCAAGCCGCCGGCCGCCGAGCCGCGCCTGCTCCGGCATACGGGCCCGGCCCTCGTGTTCGACCGCTACGAGGACATGGCGGCGGCCGTGAAGGATCCCAATCTCGACGTGACGCCGGACCACATCATGGTGCTGCGCAACGCAGGTCCCATCGGCGGGCCCGGCATGCCGGAATGGGGCATGCTGCCGATCCCGCAGAAGCTC
>DATHAU010000013.1:0-2995 GCA_035296545.1 Microvirga sp. | reverse complement strand
CGGCGACGGCATCTTCGAGGGGGTCGATTACGTGGCGGCCGGAGGACTTTTCGGCGTCGGGTCGGACTCGAACGTCGAGATCTCCGCGCCGGGGGAGCTGAGGCAGTTCGAATACAGCCAGCGCCTGAAGCACCGAGCCCGCAACGTCCTGGCGGCGCGGGAAGGGCGGTCCACGGGGCGCAGCCTCTACGACAATGCCCTGGCCGGCGGAGCCCGCGCCCTCGGCCGTCGCGTCGGAGCCATCGAGCCCGGGCATCGGGCCGATCTCGTGGTGCTCGATGCAGGCCACCCGGACCTTGTGGCCGTCTCCGGCAACCGCTGGATCGACGCCTATGTGTTCGTGACGGGCAGAGCCGCCATCGACACGGTGCTCGTCGGAGGCAAAACCCTGGTCAGCGGCGGCCGGCATCTGCACCGCGATGCGATCGGCGCGCGCTATGCGCGGGCCATGGCCCGCCTTCTGTCCTAGGATGAAGCCTCCGGCATGAAACACCTGCACCAGCGCATCCGTGACGATATCGAGGCCCGCATCATGTCCGGGGATTGGCCTCCCGGGCACCGCATCCCCTTCGAGCACGAGCTGATGGCGGAATACGGCTGCTCGCGCATGACCGTGAACAAGGTGCTGTCGACCCTGGCGGCCAACGGGCTCATCACCCGCCGCCGCAGGGCGGGCTCCGTGGTGGCGGAGCCGAGCACCCAGCAGGCCGTGCTGGAAATCCAGGATTTCGCGCTCCAGGCGGCCCGGGCCGGCATCGTCTATCGCTTCAAGATCCTGCAGCGGTCCGTCGAGCGCATCGACGCCGCCGCGGCCCAGCGAACGGGATTGAAGGCGGGAACCGAAATGCTCGGCGTCGCCACGCTCCATCTCATGGACGAGGTGCCGCACGCCTACGAGCAGCGCCTGATCAACCTGGCGACCGTTCCGGAAGCCGAGGAGGAGCGCTTCAGGACCGACCCGCCCGGCACATGGCTGCTGCGGCGCGTGCCCTGGACGGACGCCGAGCACATCGTGCGGGCCACCAACGCCGACAGCGCCTTGGCCAGGTGGCTTCACATCCAGAAGGGAGCCGCCTGCCTGGTGCTCGAACGGCGCACCTGGCAGGCCGGCGCTTTCGTCACCGAGGCCCGCATCGCCTATCCGGGCGAAAGGCATCACCTGGTGGGGCGGTTCTCTCCGACTGCATAGAAAGCTTCCATCGGCCCCGAAGCATGGGGCTGCCCTCGGGAGAGCGATCTCCCAAGGGCAGGATCTCAACGCAGGGCGATTGGACGCAAGGCCGTCCCGGCGACTGTTCCGCGGATCGCGTTGGTCGACAGGATATAGGCGAATTCGTAGGCCCGGTCGGCTGCAAGCTGCTCCAGGTTGTTGAATTCCAGGATATGAACGCCCTGCTCCACCAGCAGATAGACGTGAACCGGGTTGAAGCTGCCGCCCATGGCCTGAGAATCCTCCGGCTTGGGCGGAACATATTCGAGGCCCGACGTATCCGACCCGACCATGAGCGCACCTTTCTGCTCCACCAGCCATCGGGCGGCCTTCAATCCGATCCCGGCAGAATCATGCTGGCCGATCTTCGTGTGATCGCTGCCGTTCTGCCCCCAATAGCGCGCCGTTCCGGTCCTGATCAGAACGACGGAGCCGGGAGCGACGTCCATGTTCTGGGCCCGGAGCGCCCCTTCGAGATCCTCCACCGTGATCTCGTAGCTCGACGGCAGGGCATCCACGTTCTTGTGGCCGGCCACGTCGATCAGGACCGCGCGGGCGACGATGGGCGGAATGGTGGTCACGTCCGCCTTGCGCAGGCCGAAATCCCCGCCCCATTCCCCGGCCTTGAATCCGTTGTAGAAATGGTTGTCCTGGCCATGGGTGATGTGCCCGAGCCCGTCGATCTGCGTGGCCACGTTGTCGCTGATGAAGAGGGCGCTGCTGTGCCAGGCGGTTCCGCCCGTATTGCCGCCCTCAGGGGTGGTGAAGGGAAGGTCCTGCTGGGTCTTCACGCCGGCGGGAGAGCGGAAGCTGATCACCTCCCCCGGGCTGTGGCCGGGCCACTTGTACGAATTGCGGTCATAGGCAAGCCCGAGGTCGTAGGACTTGCCCTGCTTCACCAACTGCATGGCGGCAAGCCGCGATGCATCGGTCATCTCGTTCAGCGCTCCAACCTCGTCCTGAGGCCCCCATACCCAACCCCAGCCCTTGCCCTTGACCCATTTCTTCATTCCCGCGTCCTGAGCGACTGCCGGGCTGAAGGCGAAAGCCACAAGACCGGCGGAAACGAGCAGCGATTTGATCAGGCCCATGAATTGTCCCTCCCTGGAGCGCCGGCCGATGCGGCCGGCGCTCCATTTGGAATCTACGTGAGCCGCCAGGGCAACTCCCTCCAAAGGGCCCGTCCGCTCTCGAAAGGGCGGGGAACTTATCGGACGGACGCGAGAGCGTCCGCAGGCGTGCTAAAAGTTCACCCGGTCGCCGCCTTTGAGGGACAGCATCGCGCGGGCGTCGTCGGGGGTGGCGATTTCCAGGCCCAGTCCTTCGATGATCTGGCGCGCCAGCCTCACCTGCTGCGCATTGGATTCCGCGAGCTTGCCCGGCCCGATCCAGAGGGAATCCTCGAGCCCCACGCGGACGTTGCCGCCCATGGCGGCCGCCTGGGCCGCGATGGCGAGCTGATTGCGGCCTGCGCCAAGCACCGACCATTGATAATCGCTTCCGAAGAGCCTGTCGGCGGTGCGCTTCATGTGCGCCACGTCCTCCGGGTGCGGACCGATGCCGCCCAGGAGGCCGAAGACGCTCTGGACGAAGAGAGGCGGCTTGATGAGGCCGCGCTCCACGAAGTGCGAGAGGGTGTAGAGATGGCCGATGTCGTAGCACTCGATCTCGAAGCGGGTGCCGTTCTCGGCGCAGGTGGTCAGGATGTACTCGATATCCGCGAAGGTGTTGCGGAAGATCCGGTCGCGGGAGCCTTCGAGATAGGGCTTCTCCCAATCGTGCTTG
>DATHAU010000012.1:0-4152 GCA_035296545.1 Microvirga sp. | reverse complement strand
CAGCCGCTTGAGCCCCTCCTGGGTGTGAAGCCACGGGTCGTAGGCGAGGATTGCGCCCTCCGGCAGGTTGGCGGCGATCCAATCCTCCACGCTCGTCTCGGCCAGCTGCACCGGCGTGATCACGGAGGTGTCCACCTGTTCGGCGGCCTGCACGGTGTAGCGCCCGTCGACCACGAGCGCCGCCTTGTCCCGGAGGACCACCGCCGTGCCGGCCGAGCCCGTGAAGCCGGTGAGCCACGCCAGCCGCTCGGCGCTTCGCGGCACGTATTCCCCCTGGTGCTCGTCGGCCCGGGGCACGATGAACCCGTCGAGGCCGCGGCGGGCCATCTCGGTCCGCAGCCTGGCCACATGCGCAGGACCCTGGGAAGGGGAGGTGGTGTCGTCGAAGTACTGGAATTGGGCCATTGCGGGAAGCACCGGGAGTCGAGGATCGGAAGGGCGACACGTTAGAGCATCTTCACCGCGGGTGGGAACCGGTTTTCCGCGCCGGAAGAGGCACTGCCACGGTGGCCCAGCTCGCGGCTCCCTGCCCGACGGCCTGCCTCGTATCCGGGCATTCTGCCCTCTACCTATGCGCTCCATGCTTGAAGGTTAACGCGTCTTAGTCCCGTGATGCTTCACCCGCATGGCTCACATGCAAGGAATCCTCTACCGGCCAAGCCTGCCCGTTCCTACCTTTCCATCAACGAGAAAGAGGAACGCCGAAGGGACTCAGCACCGACTTGTTGGAGATGAGCCCATGAGCACAGCCGCTTTCACTCCTGCCCCTGCCGGCGATGTTCGAGCCCCCTCCAGGCTTTCGCTGCTGGCCAAGGGCTTCATCCGGGCTCTTGCGGAAAGCCGCGCGAGAGACGCCCTGCGGGAACTCCGCCGCCATGAAGCCTTCCTCAAGGATCTTGGCCGCAGGCAGGATCGGGGCTGTTTCTGACACAGGACAGCAGCCTGCCGGTCAAGATCTGAAAACTGCGCGTTCGCCGAGAGAAAAGAGCAAAGACCATGATCATCGTCACCCTCATGAAGATCGCCCGCGAAGTCTGGGTCGACACCCTCAAGCTCCGCAAGGACCTCGCCAAGCGCTATCCCGGCGTGATGGCCGAGTAAGCCGCCTCAAAGGGATTCCAGCTCAAAGGGATTCCCGGCGGGGCCGCGCGTGAAGGCTGCCCCGTTTCAGCACGAGGGCGGCCCAGCCTTCGAGATCGTATCGGCGCTGCAGATACCAGCCCTGATGCGCATAGGCCGAAAGGACGCCCGGAACGTCAGGCCCCAGGAGGCCCGACAGGATGAGGGCGCCGTCCGCGCTCGCCACCCGCGCGAGCGACGGCGCCAGCATCCGCAGGGGCTTTGCCAGGATGTTGGCGAAGACCAGATCGAAATGCCCGGGCCGGTCCGCCATGGAATGGCGCGTGCCGGGACCCACGTAAAGCCGCAGCCAGCTCCCGATCCCGTTGAGCCGCGCGTTCTCCTGCGCCACCCGCACCGCCTCCGGATCGATGTCGCCGGCCACCACCGGCCTCTTCAGGATTTTCGCGGCCGCAAAGGCCAGGATGCCCGTGCCCGTGCCCACATCGAGCACATGGCGGGGCGTGCGCTGCTTCAGCTCGTCCATGAAGGCGAGAAGGCAGCCCTTGGTGGTGCCGTGATGGCCCGTGCCGAAGGCGAGCCCCGCCTCGATTTCGATGGAGATGTCGTTGATGCGGCGCTCGTGCCGGTCATGGGAGCCGTGGACCAGAACGCGCCCGGCGCGCACCGGCTTGAGCCCGTCCAGGGAAGCCCTGACCCAATCCTTCTGCTCCATGGGGAGAAAGACGCCCTTGTCCGCCTCCGCGCCCACGATGGGGCGCAGCAGGTCGCGGATCGCCGCCTCGTCG
Source organism: Microvirga sp. (assembly GCA_035296545.1). Taxonomy (GTDB): domain Bacteria; phylum Pseudomonadota; class Alphaproteobacteria; order Rhizobiales; family Beijerinckiaceae; genus Microvirga. The sequence goes on along the minus strand of DATHAU010000012.1, from coordinate 2,284 downwards.
GGATCGGTGGCGAAATAGGCCTCCAGCAGCCATGGCCCATCCTCTTCCGTCTCGAAGGCGGCGACGGCCGTTTCGGCCGGATCGAAGATCTCGCCGATGAGATCCGTCATGGCGCGGGCGGAGCGCTCGTCCGTGGTGATCCGGAACACGTGGGTGGGGCGGTTGGGATGGAGACCTTCAAGCATGAGGGCTGCTCTAGCACCGCTCGCGGCGGAGGTCACCTGCGCAGGCTGCTCCTGTTGTTAGCCGTTCCCACGGGGAACCGCCCGGATTCGGCTCCGTTGTGCCATCGCCTGAACCGAAACCCTGGCGAGGCCCCATCGAGGCTTTGCCGCCGCAGGAGGTCTCCCATGTCCGGACGTCTTTTCGACAAGGTTGCCATCGTGACCGGTGCCGGCACCGGCATCGGCGAGGCCATCGCGCTCAAATTCGCGCGGGAGGGGGCGCGCCTTCTCCTGGTCGGCCTGCCGGACGATCCCGTGGAGGATGTGGCCCGGATGATCAACGGGGCAGGGGGCTTTGCGGAGATCTATCTCGGCGACATCGCCGAGGAGTATCATGCGCAAGCTGCCGTCGAGGCCTGCGCCGGCGCCTATGGGCGCATCGACATCCTGATCAACAATGCGGGCGTGTTCCTGGCGGTGGCCGAGACGCAGGACTACCCTGTCGACAAGTTCGACGAGACCCTGCGCTCGAACGTGCGCTCCGTGTTCCTCATGACCAAGTTCGCCCTGCCCTATCTCCAGAAGGCCCATGGCAACATCGTTTCCACGGGCTCGGAGGCCGGCATGATCGGTCATCCGAAGAACGCCATGTATGGCGGGACGAAGGCGTTCGTCCACTCGTTCACCCTGGGAATCGCCGCCGAACAGGCGGCCTATGGGGTTCGCGCCAATTGCGTCTGCCCGGGTCCCATCGACACGGCCTGGACCCATCAGTCCACGGGACCTATGGATGCGGAGCTGGCCGCCATGATCACCCAGGCGACCCCCATGGGCCGGCGCGGCACGCCGGAGGAGGTGGCGAACGTGTTCTGCTTCCTGGCCTCCGACGAGGCGAGCTTCGTCACCGGCGCGCTTTACACGGTGGATGGCGGCATCACCATCTCCAAGGGGCCGGTCGGGGCCAAGGCGTCGTCCCATTTCAAGACGCCGCCCGAAGGCACCCTGCCGACCCGCCATTCCCATGACGGCCTGAAGAACAAGGACTACGAGACCCTGACCTGAAGGCCGGGCCGCGCATTTTCGGCCTGCTATTCCGAGTCCTGCGGGAACACATGACCGTTGCCGCCGGTTGAGACCGCGAAAATACTCCCTTCCGGGGTGAAATATGCTCGCCCGTCAAACCCAAAGGAGGCGGCGATGGTAGATCGTCCGACCACACCTCGTAACCTTGGCGACAAGGATGCCCCGCACATGTCGCCGGTCACCCCGGCCGAGGATGCGCGGACCATCATGCTCAACCGCGTCTCCTGGGGCGCCGTGCTAGCCGGCATCGTGACCGCCCTGGTGACGCAGCTCATCCTCAACATGCTGGGCATCGGCATCGGGGTGGCGACGCTCGATCCCGCCGGCGGCGACAACCCGCAGGCCTCCACCTTCTCCATCGCGGCCGGAATCTGGTGGACCGTCTCCGGGATCATCGCCTCCTTCGCCGGAGGCTATGTGGCCGGACGTCTTTCGGGCCGCCCGAAGGAATCGACGGCGGGCCTGCATGGATTGACCGCCTGGGCCGCAACGACCCTGATCATCTTCTACCTGCTGACCTCCACCCTCGGCAGCCTCCTGGGCGGCGTCTACAACACCATCTCGGGCGCGGTGGGCGGCCTGGGCCGCACGGCGGTGCAGACCGCGGCGCCGGCTCTCGCCCAGAATGCGGACGCGTTCAGCGGCATCGAGCGTCAGGTTCGGGAAGCCGCCGGCGGCACCGATCCCGCTCAGCTGCGGGATACGGCAGTGACGAGCCTGCGGGCCGCGCTCACCGGCGACCCGGCGCAGGCCCAGGCGGCCCGCGACCGCGCCACTGAGGCCCTCGCGCGGGCCCAGAACATCCCGCCGCAGGAGGCCCGCAACCGCGTCGCCCAATACGAGCAGCAGTACCGGCAAGCGGTCGATCAGGCTAAGCAGGCGGCCGATACGGCGGCGAAGGGCGTTTCCACCGCTGCGCTGCTCGGGGCGATCAGCCTGATCCTCGGAGCGCTTGCAGGCTTCTTCGGCGGCCGGTCCGGCGCGGTGGATCCCACGATCACCTCGGCGCAGCTTGTGAACGAGCGGCGTCGCTAGAA
>DATHAU010000011.1:0-1545 GCA_035296545.1 Microvirga sp. | reverse complement strand
CGACGAGCGCAGCCGCGACGTGGAGCCGGCCTCCCATGCCCAGCATGAGCACGGCCACCACGGCAGCCACACGCCCCATGAGAGCCCGCTGGTGATGCTGCTTCCGCTCTTCGTGCTGGCGGCGGGCGCGGTCCTGGCCGGCATCGTCTTCCACGACGCCTTCGTCGGGGAGGGCTACCGGGACTTCTGGAAGGGGGCGCTGTTCACCCGGCCGGAGAACCACATCCTGGAGGAGATGCACCATCTCCCGTTCTGGGTGCCGCTGCTGCCCACCCTCATGATGGCGCTCGGGCTCCTGCTGGCCTGGTACATGTACATCATCGACGCCAAGAAGCCGGCGCAGCTCGCGGCGGAACACCCGCTCCTCTACCGCTTTCTGCTGAACAAGTGGTATTTCGACGAGCTGTACGACGCCATCTTCGTGCGGCCCGCCATGGGCATCGGCCGCTTCTTCTGGCGCACCGGCGACCAGCGCATCATCGACGGGCTGGGGCCTGACGGCATCTCCGCCCGGGTCCTCGACGTCACCCGCGGCGTGGTGCGGGTCCAGACCGGCTACCTCTACCACTACGCCTTCGCCATGCTGATCGGCGTCGCGGCTCTCGTGACCTTCTATCTCTTCAGGGGAGCGCAGTGATGCTCGGCTTCGGCATTCTCTCCGGCCTTCTGGTCCTTCCCCTCGTCGGGGCGGCCTTCATCCTGACGCTCCGCGGCGACGGCGAGGCGGCCCGCTCCAACGCCCGCTGGGCCGCGCTCGCCACCACGGTCGCGACCTTCATCCTGTCCCTTGTGGCCTGGGGGCGGTTCGATACGGCGACCGCCAATTTCCAGCTCGTGGAAAGCCACGCCTGGCTGACGCAGACCATCCGCTTCAAGCTCGGGGTCGACGGCTTCTCCATGCCGCTCATCCTGCTCACCACGTTCCTGATGCCGTTCTGCATCCTGGCCTCGTGGGAATCCATCGGGCACCGGGTGAAGGAATATTTCGTCGCCTTCCTGGTCCTCGAGACCACGATGATCGGCGTGTTCTCGGCCCTCGACCTCGTCCTGTTCTACCTGTTCTTCGAGGCGGGCCTGATCCCGATGTTCCTGATCATCGGCATCTGGGGCGGCAAGCGCCGCATCTACGCGAGCTTCAAATTCTTCCTCTACACGCTGCTCGGCTCGGTGCTGATGTTGCTCGCCATCATGGCCATGTACTGGCAGGCCGGCACCACGGACATCCCGACCCTGCTCGCCCACAAGTTCCCGGCGAACCTCCAGACTTGGCTCTGGCTCGCCTTCTTTGCCTCCTTCGCGGTGAAGATGCCCATGTGGCCGGTCCATACCTGGCTTCCCGACGCGCACGTGGAAGCGCCTACGGCGGGTTCGGTGGTCCTGGCGGGCGTGCTGCTGAAGATGGGCGGCTACGGCTTCATCCGGGTGTCCCTGCCCATGTTCCCGGATGCCTCGATCTATTTCGCACCCCTGGTCTTTGCGCTCTCCATCGTGGCGATCATCTACACCTCCCTGGTCGCCCTGATGCAGGAGGACATGAAGAAGCTC
>DATHAU010000010.1:0-3997 GCA_035296545.1 Microvirga sp. | reverse complement strand
ACGATCTCGGGGCGGAACGAGCGCATGATCTCCTGCACCCTGGGGGCGTCGAGGATGTCGGCCTGGACGAAGCCGTAGCGCGGGCTGTTCTCCACGGGCCTCAAGGAGTCCAGGTTGCCCGCATAGGTTAGCTTGTCGAGCACGAGAACCTGATGCTCCGTCTCCGCGATGAGATGGCGCGTCACCGCCGAGCCGATGAAGCCGGCGCCGCCGGTCACGAGGATGCGTTTGGCTGGGGTCTGTGCGGGCATGGGATCTCTAAAGGGCTGGAGGGGATCAGGCCGGTCGGGCGGCAGACCCGTAGGTGAAGGGCGAGACGAAGTCCTTGAAGGCCGGCAGGGTCCTGTCCTTGTCGGACAGGATGGCCTCGTGCGGGGATATGGGCCAGTCGATGGCGAGGGTCGGGTCGTCCCAGGCCAGGCCCGCGTCGCAATCCGGGGCATAGAAGCCGTCCACCTTGTAGGCGACCTCGGTGTCGGGCTCCAGGGTGCAGTAGCCGTGGGCGAAGCCGTGCGGCACGAAGAGCTGCTCGCCTCTCTCGGCCGTGAGCGCCACCCCGACCCAGCGCCCGTAGGTGGGGGAGCCGGCCCGGAGATCCACGGTGACGTCGAAGATGCTTCCCTTGAGAACGCGGACGAGCTTGGCCTGCGCCTGCGGCGGGCGCTGGAAGTGAAGCCCGCGCAGGGTGCCGCGGGCGGCCGAGAAGGCCTGGTTGTCCTGGACGAAGACGATGCCGCCCAGCGCCGGGGCAAAGGAACGGGTGCTGTAGGTCTCGGCAAACCAGCCCCGCCCGTCGCCGAACCGGCGCGGCGTGAGCATGATCACGTCAGGGATTGCGGTCGGCGCGACCGTCACGTTCGACACCCGATGACCTCGTCGATAATAGGGACAGGCTTTGGGCGTTCACTAGCCGCTGCCGGCCCGCAAAGCAATTCGGATCGCTCCGGGCGCGCCGGCGGCCTTGGGGCGCGGCTGGCCTCCTGTCGGCCCCCGGGCCAGGACGGGGCTGAACTCCGGGCCGCGCCGGCCAAGGTTTTATTGTGCAATGCAACATAAGGCCTATATGGAGCGTTGTCCCGGCGTCTCGTCACCTTCTCATCCTCAAGGACATCTCCCATGAAGGGCTTAGGAAAAATCATCGGCCGGATGGCCCGGAACCGAAAGCAGTGGGAAGGGCTCATGGGGGTGTCGAACGCGGCGCGGCCCGCCTTCGACTCTCCCGCGGAAACCCCCGGCCGCCTGACGGAAGTAACCGGTTTCGGCGCGAATCCGGGCAACCTGCGCATGTTGACTTACGTGCCGCAGAACGTGCCCCGCTCCCCTGCCCTCGCGGTGGTTCTCCATGGCTGCACCCAGAATGCCGCCGGGTACGACCGCGGCGCGGGCTGGTCGGCCCTGGCGGACCGCTACGGCTTCGTCCTGCTCTTTCCCGAGCAGCAGGACGCCAACAACGTCAAACGCTGCTTCAACTGGTTCCAGCTCGGCGACATCCAGCGCGATCAGGGGGAGGCTCATTCCATTCGGCAGATGATCGAGCACCTGATCCGCAAGCAATCGGTGGATCGCGACCGGGTGTTCATCACCGGGCTCTCGGCGGGCGGCGCGATGACGGCCGCCATGCTGGCCGCCTATCCGGAGGTGTTCGCCGCCGGGGCGATCATCGCGGGCCTGCCCTACCGGGCCGCCGCCAGCGTGCCCGAGGCGTTCGAGAGCATGTTCCAGGGCCATGCCCGCTCCGCCAAGGAATGGGGCGATTTCGTCCGGGAGGCCTCGCCGCATCGGGGTCCCTGGCCCCGGGTTTCCGTGTGGCACGGCAGCGCCGACGCTACCGTCAATCCCATGAACGCAGGCGAGATCGTCAAGCAATGGACCAATGTGCACGGCCTGCCCGCCAAGGCGAGCCGCAAGGAGGTGGTGGACGGTCGCCCGCGGCGGGTCTGGACCAATGCGGTGGGCGAGGACGTCATCGAGGAATACATCCTCGACGGCCTGGCGCACGGAACGCCCCTCGCCACCGGCAGCGTCGAGAATGCCTACGGGGCCGCGGGCCCCTTCCTGCTCGAAGCCGGCATTTCATCGAGCTACCACATCGCCAAGTTCTGGGGCCTGACGGAGAAGGCCCCCGGAAGGGCGCGCGAGAAAGTGCCTGCCGCGCCTGCGAAGGAACGGACGGAGCCTCCCGCTCCGCACGCGGCCGGAGCAGGCCACAGGACGAGCGGTCAGGCCGCTCCAGGTCACGGGAGCCCACCGAAAGACCGGAAGCCGGCGTCGCTCGTGGATGTGGGCTCGGCGATCACCAAAGCCCTGAAGGCGGCGGGGCTCATGAAGTAGCGCCTCGCGCTCCTTCAGCCTACCGGACCGTCGCGGACCGGGCGCGGGGCGTCCGGTCCGTTCGTCGGAGCGGGAATTACTTGCGGCCGCGGCGCTTGGTGTTGACCAGCGCCTTCATGGCCCGGGCCTGTTCGAACTTGACGTTCTTGGAGGCGGCGATCTTGATGGCTTCGCCGGTCTGCGGGTTGCGCCCCTTGCGGGCCTTGCGCTCGACGAGCTTGAACTTGCCGAACCCGAAGAGGGAAACCTCTTCGCCCTTCTGGACCGAATCGGTGATCGTCTGGAACACGTTGTCGACGAGGTCGCGCGCGAAGGTCTTCGTCAGTTCATATTCTTGGGCGATGTGCTCGATCAGATCGTTCTTGTTCATGGCGTCACTTTGGGTCTGAGGAAATGGGCCGGCGAACAGCGTGGCCGCGGAAACGACTTGGCCCGGAATCGGCCATGTGCCGCCGTCGCATGGCGGCAAGCCTGCCGTCAAGGCCGTTTTCCGGATTCCTCCAGCAGGATCGCGCGGTTCCTGCCCCATGTAGCAGGAAAGCCAGACCTTCCGCCGGGCCCATGAAACGAGGACCGCCTCAGCGGCAGGCGCGGCAGCGCCCCATGTCGAGATAAAGATGATCGCAATGCGCCCCGTTGCAATCGGGGCTCAGCACCACGTCTTGAACCCTCGCGAAGGATCGCGCCCTGCGGACTAGCAGGTTGCCCCTCACCGGGAAGTTGCTAGGCTCGGCGCGGCAAAGAACGAATTTCCCTGAGCGAGGATAAGGCCCGCATGAGGATTCCCGAGACGATGCGGCAGATCCGCTTCGAGGGCGCAGGCGGGCCGGAGGTCATCCGCCTGGAAACGGCGCCGGTTCCGCAGCCCGGCCCAGGCCAGGTGCTGATCGAGGTGGCGGCCGCGGGCGTGAACCGCCCGGACCTCCTGCAGCGGGCGGGCGGATATCCGCCTCCCCCCGGCGCGACGGACGTGCCCGGCCTCGAGGTCTCCGGCCGGATCGCCATCTTGGGCAGCGATGTCCAAGGGCTTCAGGTGGGCGACGAGGTCTGCGCCCTTGTGGTCAGCGGCGGCTACGCGGAGTATTGCGTGGCCGATGCGGCGCTCTGCCTGCCGGTTCCGAAGGCCCTCTCCGTGCTGGAGGCAGGCGGCGTCCCGGAGACCTATTTCACCGTCTACGACAACGTCTTCACCCGCGGACGCCTGGCCGCCGGCGAGACCTTCCTGGTGCATGGCGGTTCGAGCGGCATCGGCTCCACGGCGATCCAGCTCGCCAAGCAGGCGGGCGCGACGGTCTACGCCACCGCAGGCTCCCCGGAGAAATGCGATTTCTGCCGCTCGCTGGGCGCGGACGCGGCCATCGACTACCGCGCGCAGGATTTCGTCGAGGAGATCCGACAGATCACGAACAAGCGCGGCGTGGACGTGGTCCTCGACATGGTCGGCGGCCCCTACATCGCCCGCAACCTGTCGGTGCTGGCCTTCGAAGGCCGTTTGGTTCAGATCGCGTTCCTGCAATCGAGCAAGGTCGACATCGACCTCATGCCGGTGATGCTCCGCCGCCTCACGGTCACCGGCTCAACCCTGCGGCCGCGTTCCGTCGCCCTGAAGGCCGGAATCGCCGCTGCCCTGCGCCGGACCGTATGGCCGCTCCTCGATCGGGGCGCT
>DATHAU010000009.1:0-2572 GCA_035296545.1 Microvirga sp. | reverse complement strand
CGCAAGAGGGTGGACTTGCCGCAGCCGGAGGGGCCGACCAGGATGACGAACTCCCCGTCCTGAATGTCAACCGAAACGCCATGGATGACCTGCGTGGCCCCGTAGGCCTTGCGCACGTCGCGTATCTCAACGGGAGCCATTATCCTGTCCTTTTCATCGATGTTTCACTTGCTCCAGCAGGACGCTCTATCGTCCCACCCCGAAGCTGATCCCAGTCGAGATGAAGCGCTGAAGCAGAACGAAGAGCGCAATCAGCGGAAGCGTCGCGATGACGGCTCCCGTCATGAGAAGCGACCACTCCGTCCCCTCGCTCGACTGCAACACGGCCAGACCCAACTGGATCGTCTTGATGTGATCGGTGTTGGTAATGATGAGCGGCCACATGAAGTCGGACCAGGCGAACTGAAAACTGAAAACCCCGAGCGTTGTGAGCGCTGGAATGGCCATCGGCAGCGTGATGCGCCAGTAAATGCCGAACTCGCTCGCGCCGTCGATCCGCGCCGCATCCTCCAGTTCAGACGGGAGGGTCAGGAAAAACTGCCGCAGGAAAAAAATCGAGTAGCCGCTGACGATGCCGGGAAGGATGAGGCCCTTGAAGCTGTCGAGCCAACCTGTTCCCCCCAAGCCGAGCCAGTCGTTGCCTCCCGCCAACGGCATGTGCTTGATCATCACGAAGAGCGGAATGACCAGGACCTCGTGCGGGATCATCACGGTCGCCAGGATGGCGAAGAATATGACGTCGCGTCCGGGGAAGCGGTAGCGGGCCAGCACGAAGGCAGCCATACTGGACAAGAGAAGCTGCAGGAATGTCCGAACCGTCGCGTAAACGAGTGTGTTCCAGAAAAGCAGCCCCATCTTCATCCGCGGATCCGACCAGATGCGGACAAAATTGTCCCATTGGAAGTGCTGGGGAACGAGATGGGGTGGGTAGGCATAGACGTCCGGCTCAGGCCGCAGCGCAATCGACAGCATCCAGAAGAACGGGAACAGCATTAAAGCCGCGATGACCGTGGCGGGCAGGTAGAACCCGAGCCAGTCCCTGAAGAGCCTTGCGACGGCCGGCCGCATCTTGAAATCGACGTCCTCCGCCGGAACGGCTCCTCCACTAAGAACGGTCGGATTGGCATTCATGTTGACTTACCCATAGATCTCTTTTCGGGAGAACAGGCGAAGGTTGACCAGCGATGCCGCGACAAGGATGACGAACAGAGCCAGCGCCATCGCAGAGGCGTAGCCCATCTCGAGATGAACGAAGGCTGTCCGGTAGATCTGATGCACGATCGTGGTGGTCGAGTTGTTAGGCCCCCCGTTCGTCATGACGAAGACCTGGGAGAAGACCTGGAACGACGCGATCACCGACGTGATGATCACATAGACGGTCGATGGCGCAAGCAGGGGCAGGGTGATGTGCCGGAAGCTGCGAATCTTTCCGGCTCCGTCGAGAGAGGCGGCCTCATAGAGTTCCCGCGGGATCGACTGCAAGCCTGCGAGGAAGATCACCATGTTGAAGCCGAGGCCCTTCCAGATGCTCATGATGATGACGCTCGGCATGGCCCACGTACTGCTGCTGAGCCATTGCGCTGGTGCGAAGCCGAACAGCGACAGAACGTAGTTGAACAGGCCAATCGTTTCGGAATAGAAGAGCATCCAGACCAGGGCCGTAGTCACGAGAGGCGCAACGACAGGCGCGTAGTAGATCGTCCGAAAGAAAGCGATCGCCGGCAGATGGCGATTGATGAACAGCGCAAGCAGAAGCGACAGAACCATTCCCACAGGGACCGTAACAGCCGTATAATAGGCCGTGTTTCTGACCGCGGTCCAGAACACGTCGTCTTCGAGCAGGTCCTCATAGTTAAGTATGCCAATCCACTTCGGCGCACCGATGATGTCGTAGCTCGTGAAGCTGAGATACACGACGAGGAAAATCGGAACGACGACGAATACGAGCATCCAGACCAGAGGCAGGCCTAGAAAAACAGAGCCGAGGATGATCTTCTGCCGATGCAAGCCCATCGCCCGCTCCTCGCCTGAATCAGGTCAGGCGGCGCGGCATGAAAGCCGCGCCGTGACTTCTATCGCCGCAAGCCGCGGTTCGCCTGCCGGGCCGCATTGGTGATCGTTTCCTGCGGATCGGCTCCCGAGCTGATGGCCTCCAGAGCTGGGCGGAGGGCATCAACGACCTTCGTCCATTTTGCCTGGACGGGATAGATCTTGACGTTCGCCGAGAGCTCCTGAGTCTTTGCGAGCGCAGGCAGCTTCTGAAAGGTTTCTTTCGCAAATGGCTCATTGACTACGGCGGGTGAAACGCCCGGCTTGAGAACCTGGATGCGATATTGCTGCGCCTCCGGCGACGCCATGAACATCACGAACTTCGCGGCTTCCTGCGGGTGCTTGGTGGATGCGAAAGCCGTATAGGCGCCGATGCTCGCCACCGTCCCGGACGGCCCACCCGGAGTCGCACTCGGGAACGGAACGATATCGAAGGGCTGCGCGGGCTGGCCCAGATTGGCCGCCGAATAGAAGATCCAGGGTCCGTCGAAGATCATTCCGAAGCGGCCGGTAAGCAGACCAC
>DATHAU010000008.1:0-12005 GCA_035296545.1 Microvirga sp. | reverse complement strand
GGTTGGTGGCCTTGTCGAGCATCACGTCCGTGAGCGCATAGCGCATCGCGACGGTGGCGTAGTCCACGTTGCCCTCGCGCCAGGCCTCGGACAGGTCGCCCTGGAGCAGGCGCACGTTCGACACCTTGTTCACGACCCCGCGGGCGAGGTTGTCGCTGAGCTCTTCCTGCATGTAGCCGGCCATCTCAGGGGTCGCCAGCTCCCAGAGCCTGGCCACGTCCTGGCGGGAATAGGCGTCCTGCACCTCGACCAGGGTGCGGTCGAAGGTGGCGAAGTCCTCTTCGCCGATGCGGACCTCGTCCCGCACCCCCGGACGGCGCGGGGCCGTCTGCGGGCGACCGCCCAAGGCTCCGCCGAGCGCGCCGCCGAGGCCGCCGCCCAAGCCACTTCCCAGACCGCCCGTCATCGGACGCCCTCCGGCGGGCGGCACGCTGCCGCCCATGGAGCGCTCATGCGCCTGCGCGAGGGCCGGCTCCTGACGCCTGCGGAACCACTTCATGGCGAAGGAGACCAGCAGGACCACGAGACCGACCTGGAGCAGGAGCCCCAGGATCGAGGCGAACCCGGCAAGGCCGCCGAAGAAGCCGCTGCCGAACAGCATGCCGAGCAGACCCGCGCCGAAGAGGCCGGCCATGAGGCCCGAGCCGAAGCCGAAGCGGCCCGGCTGCGCCACGTTGGGGGCAGGCGTGCCGGGACGGTTCACCGCCGGACCCTGGTTGGGAACCTGCGAGCGCTGGATCGGCGCGGCCGTTCCGGGGGCCGTGTTGGTGCTCGGCGGGGCGCTCCATGTGCGCGCGCCGCGCGACCCGAAACTGCCCCGTCCTCCGCCGACGCGAGCCTCCGCCGCGCTGCCGGCAAGGATCAGGCCGGCCGCCAGGGCGATCATGACGCGGCTACGGCGAGAAGCAAATTTCATCATCGTTTCGTTCTCATCGCTTGGAGCACAACGCTCCCATTCCCTATGTGGGGATGGTTCTGGCCCCGGAAAAGGGACAACGGCCCGTTTTCGCTCCGGTTTCATGCGGCCCGGCCGCGGCGCGCCAGGCGGCGGGCGGCGGCCGGCCGGTCCCGCCCGGCGCGCCTGGCGAAGCGGCCAAGAGCCAGCCTGACGGCGGCAAGCCTCCGGCGCATCCGGCGCACCGCATCCACCGCCTGCCGCCAGATCCGCCGCCGCTCGAGCCAGCCATGCACGCGGCTGCGGATCGCCAGGATCCTGGCGTGGCACCAGGCGAACCAGGGGATCGACAGGAGCTTGTCCCGGCCGATGGAAAAGAGGCGCTCCGCGAGCCCGAGGCCGACGACCTTCGCGGCCACGAAGGCGGCCGCGGCGGCGGCGAACCGCCCCTGGCCGACAAGGTAGAGGGCATAGATCTTGAACGGCTCGATGACCGCGAGCGGGACCAGGAAGAGCAGCAGGATCGCGCGAGGCGGCAGCCCGGCGATGCGGGCCTCGACCCGCCGGATGGGGGCAAGCTCGGCGAGCGCGCGCACCGCCGGAATGACGACGGCCCGGAAGGCGTCGTCGAGCACCACCGCGACGGCGGCGGTCGCCAGCAGCGGCGTCCTCGCGAGGCGGTGCAGGCCGTAAGACAGGCAAACCCGGTCCATGCCCTATTCTAGCACCTTGGGCCCGGCGCTCCGAGCCCGGATCGCGGGGCCTTTCAGAAGCGCTTCTCGTTCCTGGCCTCCAGGTTCTTCAGGGCGTCCGACGACCGGACGAAGGCCTGCCCGGCCTCGCTCCAGCGATAGGAGGCGGACCAGCGCCGGGAGGACGCGCGCGCCCGGCCCTCCTTGCCCCCGCAGGCCCCTGCCTTCACGGTCTCCCCTTCGATAACCGTGGCCCGGATTGCATGGTAGCGCTCGCCCTTCGAAGGCTCGGCGGCGAACGACAGGGTTTGGCTGTTGCGCAATTCGTCCCTTCCCTTGCAGACCCTGTCGCCAAGGGTGGAGAACGTGTCGATGAGCTTGAACCGTCCCCCCTGCACGGCCAGGAGGGCCGTCGTGCGATAGGATTGATGGGAATTGTGATGGCTGCTCGTGGTCACGATCGCCTGGTCCTTGGGCCCGATGCGCAGGAGCGGCGGCTGCCCCAGGGAGGTGAACCGGTCCATCCCCACATCGACCGCGTCCAGAAGCTTGGGGCTGGGCTCCTGATCGAACAGGGCGAGGACGACGGTCTCCTCCACCCGGTCCTCGGACGCGCCGAGATGGGCCAGGACGAGAAGACGCCTGCGCCCCTCCGCCTCCAGGGCAAGGGTGTGGACCGTGCGGATCGCGACGTTGGCCGGAGGATCGCCGCCGAACCCCTCCGCAATGTGGCGCAAGGGTTGGACCTGCGTGCCCGTGGCCTCCCCGTCCGCCAGGGCGAGATCCGGCACCACCTGCTTCAGAAGGTCGGCATAGGTGAGGTCCGCGGAGCCGGGGACCGGAACGCCGACTTCGACCTCGGCCCCTGCCGGGGCTCCGCGGGCGAAGATCAGGAGACAGAGGGCGCGGAGGATGGGCATGGCCGGCGTTCCCGGGAAGCAGCGTTGACGTCCCGAAACAGGATCACACAGGACCCGCCCGGGCCGCAACAACCCCGGTGCTGGGCGGAGCCTGAGAGTGTGGCCGAAATCGGCAACGCCTGACGCGACCTGCTCTCCTCCCCACTCATCTCAGGCTTGCCTGAGATGAGCTTCATGATGCGCAAGTCGGGAACACCCGACTTGCGGTGGGGAGGAGGTGGAGGTGGGGGTGTGAGCGATAGCCTATCAAGGTGTGGCGCCAACACCCCCACCCTGGCCCTCCCCACAAGGGGGAGGGGAAAGGGGGCGTGGCTCCGAGCCAGGGATTCCCTTCTGCGGGACTGCGTCCCGACCCTCTGCTGCGCTCCGGCCGGGAATGACATGGCGCGGCTGACACCTGCTGTCATCCCCGGCGAGCGTAGCGAGGGAAGGGGATCGCGTGCAGGATAGAGCGCGCTCTTCCCTCCCCCTTGCGGGGAGGGGCAGGGGTGGGGTCGGAATGTCAAAGCTGTCACCGTCGGGTGAAAAGCCTGAAGGCTGATACAGCGCCTGACTTCCGTGACCGCTCACCCGGTCAGACCACCCCCACCCCTACCCCTCCCCGCAAGGGGGAGGGAAGACGCGGCCCAACCTTGACGGCTACACGGGAAACGCTATCATGTTCCGGTTTTGTACTCATTCCTAGTGAAGCCATTGCCATGACGTCTCCCGTCTCCCCTGCCCCAAACGCCGCCCCTGCCCCGGACGCCAAGCCTGCCGGGGGTTCCGGCGGCTCCAGGCCTCCCCGGGAGAGGCTCGCCGACGCCTGCATCGAGGAGATGCGCCAATGGGTGGAGGGGTCCAACCTGCCCTATTGGCGGATCGCCGAGGCCATGGGGGTGTCGCCGGCCACCGTCTCCCGCTACGCCACTCGGGAGGGCTGGCGGCGTCCCCCCGGCGCGGGGCTCCCCACCGGCCGCCGCCGGGACCGGCTCACGCAAAAACTGTGGCGGCTCACGGAGCGCCACGCCCAGGCCCTGGAGGACCAGCCCATCGAGGTGGCCGGGCGCTCCCTCCAGCCGCTCGCCCGCCTCACCCGCATCCTGGGCGACATGGACAAGCACGCGCCCCCGCCCGAGCCGCCCCCTGCCTCCGAGGACCCCCGACAGGGCCGCACCATCCACGAGCTGCGCGACGAACTCGTGGCCCACCTGGAGCGCATCAGCAACGAGTTCGGCTATGGCTGGGAGGAGCCGAGCTGGTGGTTCGAGCATGGCGGGGGGATTTGAGGGGGCCGACCGTCCACCCCGACGCCCGGCGACCGGCCCGCGCTCCCGGGTGGAAAGCAGACATGGGCTCATCCCCGACGGACGGCCGGAGCTGACCGAAACGGAGGCGTGCAGCGGCCTGCCTTCAAGGTTGGAACGATGAAGTTTCCCGTCCGATAGGGTCATCGATGGCAGGCGCATGATCACAGGCCGCGCGCCCTTCCGGCAGCGCTTCCAAGAGCCATCCCGAGCCGGCGCTGGAACGTCGGTCAGCATGAGGCGCCATGGGGAGGCGCCGCTGCTCGCGAACCGATGGGCCCGGTCCTAGTGCGAGCCCACGCCCATGCTCGAGGCATAGCTGGCGCCCATGCCCCATGCGCCGCCATGCAGCTTTGCGATCTCGCCCACCTTTGCGGCGGTCGCACCGCGCGCCCAATCCTTCTGCCATTCGAGCATCAGGGCAAGCCAGGTGATCGGAGTCGCTCCCGCCTGAACCAGGCGCTGCATCGCGCGGTCATGCGCCTCGCGGTTCACGTCGCCGGACACGTCGGCAAGAATGTAGACCTCATACCCCTCGCGGAGCGCCGAGAGCGCAGGCAGCATCACGCAGTTGGCCGTCCAGAGGCCGCCGATGATGATCTTCTTGCGCCCGGAGCGCTTGATCTCGTCCACCACGCGCGCATCCTCCCAGAGGTTGATGGCCGTCCGGTCATACACGGGCAGGTCCTTTCGGACCTCGGTCACGGCCGGGAAGAAGGGGCCGCCGAAGGTTCTGGCGTTCGCCGTCGCGAGGATTGTCGGCACGTCGAACGCCTTGGCGGCCTTGGCGACTCCGATTGCGTTGTTCAGAAGCGCGGTCTGATCCATCGAGCCGATCGTCAGCCCGAACATGTCCTGCAGGTCCACAAGGACCAGGTAGCTGTTTTCAGGAGTCAGCAGCTCCACATAGCCGGCTCGGGCGGCCGTCGTCGCAGTTTGCGCGAAAGTGGCGGCGGGGGTCGTGAGAGCAAGAGCGGCAGCGACGGCGCTTGCTAAGAAATGCGTTCTCATGGGGGTGCCTCTGCGTGATCGTCGCCGCGACCATCGGCAAGGCGCCAACCGGTCCGGCTCAGGCACAGGTTGCCTCACCGGCGGCCCAGGATAATCTGGCGTTTCGCAAACTCTTTTTTCGCCAGGAGTAAAGAGTATGGATCTCCTCAGCGCCATGCGGTCCTTCCGGCGGATCGTGGAGCTTGGAAGCTTCAGCCGGGCTTCAGAGGACCTGTCCCTGTCTCCGGCCGGGCTCAGCAAGCAGATCCGCCTCCTCGAGGAGCATCTCGGCACCGTGCTCCTTCATCGGACCACCCGCCGAATGAGCCTGACCGACCCCGGGAGCCTCTACTTCGCCGAGTGCTGCCGAATCCTGGATCAGCTGGAGGACCTCGAACGCAACATCTCGGAGAGCGCAACGGCGATCTCGGGCAGGCTGCGCGTGAACGTGCCCATATCCTTCGGCCTGCTGGTGGTGTCGCCCCTGCTGCCGGATTTCATCGCAGCTCACCCAGAGCTGAAGATCGACCTGGTCCTGAGCGACCAGCTCCTCGATGTCGTAGGCGCCGGGTTCGACATCTCGATCCGCATACGGCCGGAACTCCAGGACTCGTCCCTGGTGGCTCGCCGCCTTGCTGACGCAGAACAGATCATCTGCGCCTCTCCGGCCTACCTCGCTCGGCGCGGCACGCCCACCCTGACCGAGGAGCTGCATCAGCACGATTGCCTGATCTATTCGCTCTCGGACAACCCCGCCACCTGGCGTCTGACCGGCCCGGGAGGCGGGACGGCGGTGACCGTCGAGCCCCGCATCTCGGCGAACAACAGCCTTATCCTTCGCGACCTCCTCGTGGCGGGGGCAGGCATCGGAAGCCTGCCGTCTTTTGTCGCCAATCCGAGCCTGCGCAGCGGCGCGCTCGTGCGCATCCTCGGGGACCACCGCCTGCCGACGAGGCATGTCTACGCTGTCTACCCCACGAGCCGTCATCTTCTTCGCAAGGTCAGAGTGTTCGTCGATTATCTGGCCGAGGCCTTCGCGCGAGAGCCGTGCGGATCCTTCGCTCCCGGCGAATAGTGTCCTGCTCGCGGCGCCGTTGATCAGGCGCCCGGACCAGCCCATCCTCCTGTCACGCTGATCATGCAAGCAAAGGATTCAGCCATGACACGGGTTCTCGTTCTCTACTATTCCAGCTACGGCCATGTGGAAGCGCTCGCCGACGCCGTTGCCGCCGGCGCTCGCGAGGTTCCGGGGGCTTCGGTCGACGTGAAGCGCGTACCGGAGCTTGTTCCCGAGGATGCGGCGGCGCGCGCCGGGTACAAGCTCAAGCAGCCGGCGCCGGTCGCGACGCCCGGCGAACTTGTTGAATACGACGCCATCGTGATCGGCACTCCGACCCGCTTCGGCGGGATGGCGGCGCAGGTGAAGCAGTTCCTCGACCAGCTCGGAGGCGTGTGGGCGCAGAACCTCCTCGTGGGCAAGGTCGGGTCGGCGTTCACCTCCTCGGGCTCGCAGCACGGCGGACATGAGAGTGCGATCCATTCGGTTCATACGGTGATGATGAACCTCGGGCTCGTGATCGTGGGCCTCCCCTATACCTTCAAGGGCCAGTCCGAGACCGGCATGGTCATCGGCGGCTCACCCTATGGCGCGGGAGCCGTCGTCAGGACCGACGGTTCCCCGTCGCCCAACCCCATCGAGTTGGCTGGGGCTCGCTTCCAGGGGCGGCACGTGGCCGAGGTGGCGGCGGCTCTGAAGCGCAGCGGCCTCTTGGCGCGGGCTGCGTGATCGCGCCGCGCCGAATCAGCGGATCCGGGTTGGAGCATGGGAGCGCGCAATGCTGGCCGAGAGCGCCGTTCGCCACGTCTACGAATTCCACAGGTTCCTGGAGCAATGGCTGGGCGGCGCGATGCCGCGCGATCGCGCGGCGGTTCACGCCCAGATCGGCAACTTCGACCCCGGGTTCCAGTGCCTGCCGCCCGATGGACGGGTGCAAACCCGGGATGCGCTGCTCACCTGGTTGCTGGATGCCTTCGGATCGCAACCAGGGCTGAGCATCGGGATAGAAAAGGTGAATGTGCGGCGAACCTGCGAGGATATGGTGCTGCTCACCTATGAGGAGCGCCAGTTGCGGCCGAAGGAAAGCAATCGGCGGCTCTCCTCGGCGGTGTTCGTGGCCAGCCCCGGAGGAACCGGCGCCGGTCGGTGGTTTCATTTGCACGAGGTGGCGCTTGACGATGCTTCCTCGAATCCGCCGGCTGCGCCGCGGACCGACCGGATCTGAGAAGCCGTCATTAGCCCGGCCACCGCTCTTCGGGCGTCCTGACCGACGCTCAGGAGGCGCACATGGGCGTTCCGTCCTGCCAGGTTCGACCCGACGCAGACCCGTCCCGCCCCAACTTGCACCTGGAGCGGACCCTGGCGTCACGCGAATGAGCCTATCGCTGCGCGAACAGCGCGTCGTTGCGGGCGCGCCATGCGTTGTCCGACAGCCAGTTGTAGTCCTGATCGGGCATGAGCGGGACGGTCTTCACCGCCGCCGCAGGCAGGGACAGGAAGAAGCTGTCGCGCTCCTGCGAGACCTTGAGGAAGCGCATGGGAACCACGATGCTGTCCTTGCCGGGCGTGAAGAACCCGCCTGACGCCACGATGGCGTAGTCCCGCCGGTCCTTGGTCCCGAAGACGATGTTCCTGACCTCGCCCACGATCTTGTCGTCGGCGCTTCGCACCTCCGCGCCGATGATCTGGTCCGCCCTCAGGCCGGGGGCGAGTTCGTCGATGTTGATGAGGGGCTTGGCGTCCTTCTGGTCGCGACGGCCCTGCGCGCCGCCGCGCTGGACCTTCGGTTCCCGCGCGCCGATCTGCTTCTCGGCCTCCTCCTCGTCGTTGCCGCCCAGGGAGCCCATGGGCGGGCCGGACAGGAGCTCGCGGATGTTGCCCAGAAGCCGCTCGCAATCCTCATGCCGCCCGTAGGACCACAGGGTGATGGCGGCATCGCGCAGGTTGCGAAGGTCGCGGACGACCTGGCGATTGGCCTTCCCGCGAAGCTCCGGCCTTTGCAGGATGGCTTCTTCGAGCTTGGCGTCCGCGATCTGGCAATCCGCCGCGGCCTGCGCGACGCCGAGCCCGCTCAGCAGAGCGGCCGCGAGGAGAATCCGTGCCGGTTTCATAAGGGGGTCCGATCTGTTGAAGGGCCGTTTGAGGTCACGCCCGCCACCGATCCATCCCGGGGGCCTGGGACCGGCGGGAAGCATCACGACGCCGGCTTGAGCTGCAAGTCGTTCCGCAGTGAAATACTGCCCGAACATAGCTGATGATGCTGATGTCCGGCATGAAGCGAAGTGTTCTCCATATCTATACATCTTCCAGTGAGAATAGATATAGAAAACGACGATGTTTTATTTTGCGGATGTTTCCTGCTTGCCTTCGATAAGCCACGGTGGCGCGCCTATATCGGGTCATGAAAACAACGGGGAACCCTGACATGGACCGACATGCAGACGACACACAGGATCTGATCAGAGAGCGCGCCTACCGGCTGTGGGAGCAGCACGGCCGCTCCGAGGGCCACGAGGCGGAGTTCTGGCATCAGGCGGAACGGGAGCTCGGCGTCGAAGGAAGCGCGAGCGACATGAGCCGGGGCGTCAGCGCGAATGCCGGTTCCGCCAGGAGCGGTTCCGGATCGGACGGCCCCCGCTAGGACCGATCCTCCGGAGCCTCCTGCGCCTGTGCGGCGTCGAGAGCCTCCGGGGTGACCGGAATGGCCTGGAAGGACCCGGCTCCCCCGTGGCGCAGGGGAAGAAAGATCACGGTTGCGACCCGCCGGTAGGCCAGGAAGGACAAGCCCTCGATCGGCTCCTCGTCGGTCTGGACCGTGTAGGTTCCGGCAGGCTGCAGCCCGTCCAGCCCGAGCAGGGAGAACGGCCGGGCGAACGTGACTGTTCTGGTGGTCGTGCGCGCGTTCATGGCCGTTCTCCGCGTTTCAAACCGGCTCGGGTTAAACCCCGACCTTGTCGGCGCAGGCGGTCGCCACCGGGCGGCTGCCTTCGGAGGCTCCGGGCATGGTGGCCCACCCGTTCTTCATCACGATGTCGCTGCGCTCATAGATGGAGGCTGCTTTCAGGAGCGCCACCCGCTCGGCAAGCTGCGGGTCCCGCTTGGCCTGGTCGAGGCAGATCGACGTGAGCGCCACGACCATGTCGGTGCGCGATTGGTCGGCGGCCATCTGCCGGGCCGTGCCGCCGGTCACCCAGCCGCCCCAGTTGAAGCCGATCACCGCCAGGGCGATTGCGCCGCATGCGACGCCGTACAGGCCAGGCTTGAGCCATTCTGGGGTGTTCATGATGTGGTCTTTCACAACCGGCAAGAAAATGCCTTCTCGCCATAGATGTTGTTGTAGCACATTTATTGCAGGCTGATGATTTTTATTTGGGTCTTTCTTGGAATGATTTGAATTCCACAGCATTTTGACTTATTCGGGGCCGCTCGCCGGCCGGAATCATTCCCAGGAACGATCCGGCGTCCCGGGGTGAGCCTGCGCGGCGGGCTCCCGACGACGCGGCCTTTCGAGGAGCGCAGCGATGGACCGGCCTATCCCGGGCCAGGACGGATGCCGGCCGTCACCCCTCCTGTCCCCCGGCGGACAGGGCCGGGGCGGAGGCCGCCTCCTGCTTCACGGCGGTCCTGAGGATCGACACGAGCCTCTCCTGGTTGAACGGCTTCTGGAGAAAAGCCAGGGGCCCGGTGGCCTCGGCGGCCTGGCGGGTCAGGGGATCGCCCGAGCCGGAGATGAAGACATGCGGGATCGCGCGCTCGCGCGACCTGTGGGCGACGTCGATCCCGGTCATGCTGCCCTTCAGCTTGATGTCCAGGATGGCAAGGTCGATCCGGTCCCGGGCCAGGTATTCGAGGGCCTTCTCGCCCGTCGCGGCAAAGCCCGCCACCTCGTGGCCGGCCTCCTCGATCACATCGGCCAGGTAGTCGGCTACGAGCGCCTCGTCCTCCACCACGAGAACGCGCAGCCTCCCGTTCAGAGTGGAATGCTGATCCGGCATAGGGCTCCCGCCTCACCTCGCTCGAACGACACGTCACCCTCGACCTGGTCCGCCAGCCGCCGGACGAGGCGCATTCCAAGGCCGGACGCCGCATTCGGATCCAGCGCCGCAGGGTATCCCGCCCCATCGTCCGCGATGGTCAGGACCGCCCGGCCCCTCACCGCCTGGAGCGTCACCGACAGGCGTCCGGCGCGCTCATCCGGAAACGCATGCTTCAACGCATTGGTGAGGATCTCGTTGGCAATGAGCCCAAAGGGCAAGGCCAAGTCAATGGGCAACTCCATCGGGTCCAGCTTGGGCTCGAGGCGGACGCGACCTCCGGCGAGCCCGGCCAGGCTTCCGCCCAGCCGTTCGAGGAAGGCCGCGAAGTCCACCCGGCGGAAGTCCTCCGAGCGGTAGAACTCCTCCTGCAGGGCGATGAGCGCCTGGATGCGGCGCTGGAGGTCCGCGAGCTGCTCCCGGTCGCTGGCGTTCGCCATGGCCTTCTCGGTCATGCGCAGGAGGCTGATGACGATCTGGAGGTTGTTGTGCAGCCGGTGGTACAGCTCCTTGAGAAGCAGGTCGCGGTTCTCGCCCAGCTCGCGCAGCTCCCGCCTGCGTTCATAGGCCGAGCGAACCGCCATGGCGAGGCGGCGAAGCTGCCTGGCGCCCTTGACCAGGTAGTCGTCGAAGCCGCGCTTGATGGCCCGGACCGCCAGCTCCTCGCTGCCCGTGCCGGTGAACATGACCGCGCAGCAATGGGGATTGACCGCCTTGACCCGGTCGAAGACCACGATCCCGTCCGACCAGCGCAGGTCGAAGTCGGTGACCAGGATGTCGGGCGCCTGCTCCCGCAGGACCCCGTCGAGGGAGGCCAGATCGGCGGCCTCGATGATGGCCGCGTCGGGGAACTCCTGGGCAACCGCCCGAATTGCCAGCACACGGGTGTCAGGGTCGTCGTCGACAAAGAGGATGCGCATGGGATCATACGGGCAAGGAAGGACGGGTAAACTGGTGCACGGGGCTGCAAAGGCAACGAACGGGAAGCGCAGTTGATCCTGTCCGCCGGTCGCCACAAGCCGGGCCCGGGCGCCGGGGCGCCGCCCGCGCGGGACCCCCCTGCGGCCGGGCCCTCCCGTTTGGGGCCGTTCGTCGGTCCGGCGGCATTCGCCGTTGCCGGGGCGCTGCTGGTCGCGAGCGCCATCACCCTGAACGTGTTTCTCTCGAGCCTTGCGGAAGCCCGGGCCTCGGTTCTGCAGGCGAGCTCCATCCTGCAGGACGTCGCGAAACTGCACCTGGACGTTCGCGCCGCCGAGACCGGCCAGAGAGGCTACGTCCTGACCGGGGAGCGCCGCTACCTTGCTCCCTACGAGCGGGCGATCGGGAGCGTCTGGGACAGCTTCAAGCGGCTGGAGCGCAGCGTGCGGAACCGGGAGCAGGCGACCCGCCTCGGCGATCTGCGCCCCCTCGTCGAGACCAAGCTGGACGAGCTGGCCCGCACGGTGGAGCTTCGGCAGCAGGGCTTCGAGGAGGCCCTGGCGATGGTCCGCACGGATGTGGGGCAGAGGCTGATGGAGGAGATCGACGCCGCCATCGGCGAGTTCGAGCGGGCCGAGCAGGACATCGTGGCCTCCCGCACCCGGCGCCTGGAGCAGCAGGCGGCCTGGACCAGCCGGGTTGCCGCGCTGACCGGGGCCCTGGCGCTGGTCAGCGCCCTCCTGGGCGTGGTTTGGATGGCGCGCCAGCGCGCCAACGCCCGCCTGCTCGACGCCGAGCGGGGCTTCCGGCGAAGCCTCGAGGGGCAGGTCGAGGAGCGGACCGCCCAGCTCACCCAGGTCAACCGGGAGCTCGACGCCTTCGCCTACACGATCTCCCATGACCTGAGGGCGCCGCTCCGATCCATGCACGGCTACGCCGACGCGCTCATCGAGGATTACGGCTCGCTCCTGCCCGAAGAGGGGCACCGCTTCGCGGGCCGGATCTCCGCCGCCGCCGAGCGGATGGAGAACCTGATCCAGGACATCCTCACCTACAGCCGCCTGGCGCGGGAGGAGTTGAGCGTGAGCCCGGTGCCTCTGGGGCGCATCATGGAAAGGGTGATGGTCGACGCCGAGCCGATCATCCGGAGCGCAGGGGCGACGGTCGAGGTGGAGCGTCCCCTGCCCGATGTGCTGGCCCATCCCCCCACGCT
>DATHAU010000007.1:0-13473 GCA_035296545.1 Microvirga sp. | reverse complement strand
GGCCGAACTGCGCGATGGACCGACGAATGGCTCGCCG
Organism: Microvirga sp.; assembly: GCA_035296545.1. Classification (GTDB taxonomy): domain Bacteria; phylum Pseudomonadota; class Alphaproteobacteria; order Rhizobiales; family Beijerinckiaceae; genus Microvirga. Next base: position 13,436 of record DATHAU010000007.1, on the reverse strand, counting down.
GGCTCATTCATCGCTCCACGGCCGCGTCCCCCGCCGAGCAGATGCGGCGGCAGCTTTTCGTCGCGAGCAAGCTGGTGACGTCGCTCGTCGCTCTGGCGGCGCTTCCCCTGTCCCTGCTGGGTGGGGCTTCTCCCGGGTTTCTCGAACACTGGGCCGTGCTGACGCTTGCGCCGCTCATGGCCGTCTTCGTCCTGTCCCGCTGGGGGTGGCTCGACGCGGCTCAAGGGCTGGTGTCCGCCGCCCTCACCCTGTTCGTCGTCCATGCGGTCATCGCGGGCGGCGGGTCGCTCTTGTCCGCCTCCCTGGCCCTTCTCGCGGTGCCCCTTGAAGCCACAGCCTCCGCAACAAGGCGCGGCTTTGTCATCTCTTGCCTGCTCGCGCTTCTCGGGATCCCGCTGGCCTTCGCGCTGCACGGCATGGGCCTGCCGGATCGCAGCCTGTCCCCCGGCGCAATCCTCGCAGTCGCCGGAGCCGTGGTTCTGGGGCATGTGCTGGCGCGTCGCCTGATCAACCAAAAACTCGACATCCTCGTTGCGGACGCCGCCAGGCGCGGCGCGGAGCGGGAAGGGGAGACGCTTCGCGCCATCGGCGATCTCGTCACATGGCATGACGCCAACGGCGCGATCCTGCGCTGCAACGGCGCATCCGCGCGTCTTCTCGGCCTGCCGCCCTCGGCGGTTCAGGGGGAGGGGCTGTTCGGACGCATTCACGTGGCCGACCGGCCGGCGTTCCTGAAAGCCGTCAGCGACGGGATCAACGGCGCCGGACCGGCCCGCGCCTGCTTTCGCGTACGAGGGGGCGCGGACGCGGCAGACCATGCCATGACGTGGCTCGACATGCGGGTCCACCGCCTGAGGCTCGATGGCGACGATCGCTGCGCCGCCGTGGCCATCATGCGGGACATCTCCGAGCACAAGCGCGTGGAGGAGGAACGCGACGCCATGCGGCGGGATGCTGCGGGCGCAAAGGCGGCCCGCGCCGATCTGCTGGCGATGGTCGGCCACGAACTGCGCCCGCCGCTCAATGCGATCATCGGCTATTCCGACATCCTGATGGGGAAGGGCGGCTCGAGTCTTGCCGAGACACGACGGAGCTATGCCGAGATCATCCGTCGATCGGGCGAGCACATGCTCGAAACGGTGGATGCGGCGCTCGATCTCGCGTCCATCGAGGCCGGTCGCTACGACCTCACATTCGACGAGTTCGACATGGGCGATCTCGTTCAGGAATGCTGCAGGGACATGGCCTTGCCGGCGCAACGGGCGGGCATCGCCCTGAGCCATGCCCTCGCGCCCGGATTGCCTCAAGTGGTGGCCGACCGCCGCGCCTGCCGCCGGATCCTGCTCAATCTACTCTCCGACGCCATCACGGGCGCGAAGCCGGAGGGTCAAGTGAGCGTCGATGCCCGCCAGGATGGCGACGCGGTGATTCTGAGCCTGCGCGGGACGGGCATGGCCGAACCGGATCTCCCGCGCCCCGGCAAGCCGCTCCATCGTGATGTGACGCACGGCAGGCGCGAGGCGGAAGGCAGCCTCGGTCTGTCCGTCGCTCGCGGGCTGGTCGCCCTGCACCACGGCCGCATCCGATGGGCGAGCACGCCGGGCAGCGGCGCCTGGGTCAGGATCAGCCTGCCCGTGGATGCCCGCCGCGCAGCCCCGGAATCTCACCTGGAGGCGGCGCGCTCCAACCATGATATTCTTGTTCTGAAGACGGGATGACCCTCCTTGCGTGAAGCTCTTGCCGCCCGACCCGATGACGATTTCGTGCTGTCCGCGCCGGTTCGGCGGAAATCCGCCGTCAGGCCCAAACCGAAGAGGATCGGCGCCGGCGAGCGCGCCATGTCCTTCGTCCTCGGCCACCCGCGCCAGATCGTTGCCGCCGTCCTGCTGACCGGCTGCGGCGGCGTGATCGCCTGGAATGCCCTGGTGCAGCAGAGCGCGCCCCATCCCGCGCCGCTTTTCACGCAGCGGGATGCTGCCCCCATGCCGGCTCAGTCGCGATTGCTGCCTCCGGCGCGACCGGCGCCTGCCTTCGACGAAACGCAACCCTTCGCTCCCGCCCAGGAGGCGCCTGGTTCCCATGCTGCCGCTACCTCCTCTCAGGCCTCCGCTCCCACCGTGTCCACGCCCAAGCCTCCGCCACGGGGGGCAATCGCCGAGTTGATCCGCAACGGCGGCGACACCGCTCCTGCCGCAGCGGCCAACCCGAGGCCCCTGCAGCCCCCGCCTGCCGCTCCCGCCAAAGCGCCGGCGACCCGCGATCCCATCGCCGAGATCATCCGGATGGGCGGGCCTGTGCCCAAGCCCCCCGCCAATGTGGGCAGGCCGGATTCCGGCGATGCCGTCCTGGCGGGTCAGCGGGCGCTCGCGAAGCTGGGATACGGGATCAGGCCCGACGGCGTGATGGGCGCGGGAACGCGCCAGGCCATCGAGCGTTTCGAGCAGGATCGCCGTCTGCCGGTGACGGGCGAGTTCGGCCCGCGCACCCTGCGCGAATTGTCGGCGGCGTCAGGGATTGCGGTTCCATAGTGTCAAGGCTTCGCTCGGATTTCTGGGTCTCCGCCTATCTGCGCCGCTGCGGCGTGGAGGGAGTCGACGCCGTTCTGCGCAAGCGCGGCGCAGCGGAGGCCGGAGCCATCTTCGTGAAGGTCGATCAGCTCGACGGCACCGCAAGCCTCTACGGTCCCGCGCCTCAGCTCTTTCTCGACGAGAGCGGCGAGCGCCTCTTCATGCCCGTTCTCCAGGCTGTGACGCCTCTCGACGTGGAGGAGCGCATGACGCGCGAACTGCGCTTCGATTCCGATCTCTGGCTGGTGGAAGTGGACGACCGGGCAGGCCGCCATTTCCTCGATCTGGCATCCAACGACTAAGCTCCTGCGGGACGCCGATGCCTGCGCGACAGCGCGGCTCGCGCGGCCATGGGATCGACGCGGCTGCGCGACCCGCTCCTGACGAGAGCCGAAGGCCAGGCGTTTCAATCATGTCGGTGTTCACAGGGTCGTGCGACGAAGACGCGACACACATCGCGCGTATCGTCAGCCCGGTTGAAATTGTCAAGATTGTGATCGCCCGCCGACGGAACAGAAGCGCGGCTGTAAGGGTTATTTTCAGGTCGGCAGGGTTTTTCATGCCAGGCCTCTGCTGGAAACGCCCTGTTAACCATAGGTCTCTTCTTGTGGGGCAGTCGTGGAGGCAGCCGGTGACCGTTGAGAAGGAGGGAAAAATGCAGGACGTCTGGTCGAGATCCCCCGCAGTGGTGATCGCATTCCCGGATGCCACGGAGAGACCGCAACGTCCGTTGGCCGCCAACGAGCCAAGGGGTGAGATCCTTCTCTTCACGGGCATTCGTTACGAACGCCCGGCGCCGAAGCCGGGGCCGACTCGTCCCTTCGCGTCCCGCGGGCCAGGCACCCGCCGCCGCTCCTGATTCTGGGCTCGCCCCGATGGCCGGACGCCATCTGCGGCGTCAGCTCTTCGCCTCGGTCAGATCGCGCACCATCAGCACCGCATCCGACCCGTAGCTCATAAGCTTTCCGTCCAGGCCCGGAGCGGCCGTTGCCCGGAAGCCCAGCCTCTCCCAGACCGCCCGCGACCTGTTCACCGAAACCAGCGAGAGACTGCCGAGGCCTGCTTCACGGGCATGCTCGGCCGCGCGCTCGACGATCTGCGACCCGTAGCCCTTGCCGCGCGCTTCCGGCAGGAGAGCGATGTCATGGATGTAGTAGGTCGAAGCATTGCGAGGGATTTCGCCCAGGCGTGAATTCAGCGGCGGCGGCTCGCCCCAGCGCCAGGGATGGGACAGGGCATAGCCCATGACGCGCCCCTCCGCTTCAAGCACATGACAGCCCTCGGGGTAGAGGCGCCGGCGCTCCGTGAACACGTCCCTGCTTTCGGGATGAGCGGGATGGATCGCGTCCGCCAGAACCTGCACCCTGTCCAGGTCCTGCAAGGTCATGGGCCGCCAGGGCATCAGCCCGCGACGTCCTGGTCCGCCGCGCAGGATACCGCCTTCGCCGCTTCCTCGGCCTGGGGGCGCAGGCTTGGGGTCGGCGCCGCGACGCGCACGATGACGAAGCCCTGCTGCTCCGGGGCGACGATCCGCACGTCGCGGGAGGGCTCGTTCTCGTCTTCCGCCGCGCGCGCTTCGTCGAGCTGGCGCGCCGTCATGGCCACGATTTCGAGTTCGCCCCGCACGGCGGCGCGGTCCGTCACGGCGAAGAAGACGCCGCCCGTCTTCGTGTGGAACGAGAAGGACAGGATGAGCGCTCCCGTCCTGGCCGCCACCCGCATGGGTCCGTCGCGCAGATCGAAGGCGCAGGCCGCCACCGCCACGGCGGGATCGGGCAGGGGAAGCCAGGTGTTCTGCCCGCCCGGCGCGCTGATGATCTGCGCGGTATCGGCGGTCAGGGTCGATTGGACCCTGCCGAAGGTATCCTGCTCGGCGAAGGAGGGGCTGGCGAGGATCGCCACGATATGGACGCCCGCCGCGATTACGAGACCGCAGAGGGTGGCGATGAGAAAGCGGCCGCGGTTCCTCATGCTCCGCACCCGATGCGTTCGATGCCCGGGAAGGTGCTCTCGCTGAGAATGGCGGCTGCCGCCCCGGGCGGATCGTAAAGACGCAGGATCGCCTGGAAGGAGCCGGAGGGCGGAAGCTGAAGCCAGTTGCCCGGCTGCAGATTGCGCGACAGGGCGAGGGTGAAGCGGTCGTCCGCATCGCGGACGATCTCGGCGGACGTGAAGCTGCTGCGTCCGAGTTCGGACACGAGAAGCCGTCCGGCCTCGTCGTAGAGGGTCAAGGTCCACAGCCGGGCCGCGGGCATCGCGGAGCCGATGCGGTAGGAGCAGTTGGAATCGAGCGCTTGACCGCTGCTGTCGATGCGGGCCGACAGGGCGATCCCCTCTCCCGTCGCGAGCGGAACGTCGCCCCGCCGGGCGATGATGGCGCGCATGTAGGGATCGGCCGCGGGCGAGCCGAGCCTGGGCCATACGGTCCAGGGACCCACGCGAAGGCTGCCGAAGGGCGGGTCGCCGCTCAAGGCCAGATAGGCCGAGCCGAGCCCGAGCCCCAGCGCGAGCAGGAGCGAGTACAGGATCAGGAGCACGGTCGGAACGGGTCTGGAGGTCACGGGCATCGGGGTCGTGGAAAAGCCGCGCATGGAAGCGGCCCCCGAGGCTTTCGTCAATATGGCCTCGCCTTCCATCCTTAAGGCATCGCCACCTGGCGCGAGGGATCGGTCGCCTGACTGACCGTGGAGGTGGACTGACCGGCCGACTGGAAGAGAGAGCCGATGCCGCCCAGCACCTCATAGGAACGGCGGGACAGGGTGCCTGCCAGATAGGCCTGCGAGGCGCTCTGGGCCTGGTCGGCCGCCGGACGGTTGGAGGAGGCGACGCGGCCCGGGCTCTCCGGCTCGAGGCCGGGCATGGGGCGGATCTCCAGGTTCTGGTGGGCCACCGCCATCACTTCCTTCCAGGTCATGGCCGGAAGGGTGCCGCCGGTCATGTCGTTCATGGTGCTGTGGTCGTCGTTGCCGTACCAGACGGCGGCCACCAGATTGCCCGTGTAGCCGACGAACCATGCATCGCGATAGGCGTTGGTGGTGCCGGTCTTGCCGGCCGCCTTGATGCCTTCGAGGATCGCGCGCTTGCCGGTGCCTTCCTCGACCACCTTGTTCAGCATGAAATTCATGTCGTTGACGACGCGCGTTTCGAGCACCTGCTTGGGTTGAACGGCGCGATCGTGCCGGTAGATGATCTCGCCCGAGGAGTTGCGCACCTCCCAGGCCGCGTAGGGATCGGCCCGCCGTCCGCCATTGGCGAAGACCGCGTAGGAGGCGGTCATGTCCATGACCGTCACCTCGGCGGCGCCGATGGGGAGGGAACTCGAATCGGAGAGCGGGTGGACGAGGCCCATCCGCTTGGCCGTGTCGATGATCACCGCGCGTCCGGCCTTGGCGTTGCCCTTGCCGATTTCCAGGGACATGCGGACCGGGATCGAGTTGATGGAGCGCGCGAGCGCCGACACCAGGGGCATGCTGCCGGAGAACGACCGGCCGTAGTTCTGCGGGCACCAGTTGCCGAGGCAGATCGGCTGGTCGACCACGACGGAGTTCGGCCGCAGCTTCGGATTGGTGGTCATGGCCGCGGCATAGACGAAGGGCTTGAAGGACGAGCCGGGCTGACGGAGGGCGTCGGTGGCCCGGTTGAACTGGCTCTGGCCGTAATCCCGCCCGCCGACGATGGACCTGACCGCGCCGTCCACGTCCATGACCACCATGGCTCCCTGGCCGGCCTTGTACTGGCGGCCGTGCTGGCGGAGCATGTCTTCCAGGGTCTGCTCCGCGTGGCGCTGGAGGTTGGTGTCCAGGGGCGTCTTGACGATCAGCACCCGGTCCTGGCCAAGCTTCTTCGCGGTGGCGAGCGCCTTCACCTGCTCGAAGGCCCAGTCGAGATAGAAGTCGGGGGTCGTCTCCCGGTTGCGGTTGACCGGGGTGGCGGGGTTGCGCCGCGCGATCTGGATCTGGCCCTCCGTCAGGAAGCCAGCCTCGACCATGTTGCGCAGAACCTCGTTGGCGCGGGCGCGGGCGGCCGGCAGGTTGACGTGGGGGGCGTATTTGGTCGGAGCCTTGAACAGGCCCGCCAGCATGGCCGACTCGGCCAGGGTCAGGTCCTTGGCGGGCTTGCCGAAGTAGTAATCGGACGCGGCCACGACGCCGTGGGCGCCGCCGCCCATATAGGCCCGGTCGAGATAGAGCTTGAGGATCTGATCCTTGGACAGGTGGAATTCGAGCCACACCGCCAGGAAAGCTTCCTTGATCTTGCGTTCGAGGGAGCGCTCGTTGGTGAGAAACAGGTTCTTGGCGAGCTGCTGGGTGATCGAGGATCCGCCCTGCACCACGCCGCCGCCCTGGGCATTGACCATGAGGGCGCGGGCGGTGCCGATGGGGTCGATGCCCCAGTGATCGTAGAAGCGCCTGTCCTCCGTGGCCAGGGCCGCCTTGATCATGTAGTCCGGGAAATCCTCAAGCTTGTAGGAATCGTCGAGGTGGAGGCCGCGGCGGCCCACCTCCTGCCCGTAGCGGTCCAGAAACGTGACGGCGAGATCCTGGGTCTTGAGCCAGTCCTCCTCGGTTTCCCGGAAGGCCGGAAGGGCCAGGGCCAGCATGACCACGCCGCCCACCAGCCCCAAGGTGGTCGCCTCGCTGGTCAGGTCGAGAACGGCCCGAAGAGGGCCGCGAAACCGCAGGCGCTTGAGCTTTTCCGAATAGGATTCCCAGGCCTGCCCGAGGCCCCGGCCGCTCTGGAACAGGAACGAGTTGAGCCAGGCGTCGAACGCGAGCGCGGCACGCTTGATCCGGGTCGAGAGGGGGGCGGGGGGAGGCTGGCGCACTTTGGTCCTTCGGGGGCAGGGCAGGAGGGCGTGATCTGCCTGCTTATGATCGTTTCTTTACGGTACGGCAACGCTTTGCACGAGAAGAGGCATACTATCAACAACTCACAAAGATGTTCGTCGTTTCATATGGCCCTACCTCCTTCGAGAAAAAGGCCGATAGGGTGCGGCGGGTGCGGAGTCGCACCTTCAAACCGCCTCAAACGGCCACCAAGTACCCCCGTATGCCGAACGCCGTGCCCGTCATCGCCTCCGAGCCGGAGGAGCAGCCCTTCTGGCGCCTGAAGACCCTCGAAGCCATGAGCGCCGAGGAATGGGAGAGCCTGTGCGACGGCTGCGGGCGCTGCTGCCTCGTCAAGCTGGAGGACGAGGATACGGGCGAGGTTCTCTATACCGATGTGGGCTGCACCCTCCTGGACGATCAGGCCTGCCGCTGCCGGGATTATTCCAGCCGGCAGGCCAGGGTTCCCGATTGCGTGCGCCTGACGCCGGAGGCGGTCCGCGGCCTGTCATGGCTGCCGGAAACCTGTGCCTACCGCCTCGTGGCCGAGGGGCGGGACCTCTATTGGTGGCACCCGCTCGTCTCCGGCGACCCGGGAAGCGTCCATGCAGCCGGGATCTCCGTGCGCGACCGGGTGGCCGGGCCGGAGGAGGATTTCAGTATCGCCGAACTCCTGGAACGCATCGCCGACTGGCCCATGGAAGACCCCGAGCGGGACGGGACCGGACGGGGCACGGGGCCGTTGGCCCTATAGCACGCTGTCGGGGCCGTCCGACTCGGCCGCTTCCTTCTCTCCCGGCACGGTCGTGCTCTCGCCGAGGGTCTCGCGGACATAAAGCTTCTTCACCAGCACATAGGCGACGACCGCGAGCGGGAAGCCGAAGATCAGCCCCAGGGTGCCGAACAGGACGCTGCCCACCACGATGGCGAACAGGGCGAGGGCCGGCGGAATCGCGATGACGCTGCGGGCGACCAGGGGAAAGATGACGTTGCCCTCGATCTGCTGGATCGCCAGCACGGCGAGAATCGTCCAGAGGGCGGCCTCGCCGCTGACCGTGAAGGCGATCAGGAGAGCAGGCACCGCGCCGAAGATCGGCCCCAGGAACGGGATGAAATCCGCCAGTCCGGCAATCAGGCCGAGCGCATAGGGCGACGGCAGGCCGATCAGCCAATAGGCCAGGGTGGAGAGCACGGCCACGCACACCATGGCGATCAGCTGCGACATCAGCCAGAGCTTGAGAGCCTGTCCCGAGGCCTGAAGCGAGCTTTCCACCTGCTCGTGGTGGCTCATGGGGAAGAGCTTGACGAGACCCCGCGCGTAAAGCCGCGGGTTGGCCGCGATGTAGATGCCCGCGATCAGCACCAGCAGCATGTCCCCGAGGCCGCTCAGGATCACGCCGCCGATGCCGGCGATGCGCGCCGCAAGACCGCCGGTGGGCACCGCATCCAGCATTTTCGACAGGTCGTCGGTGACGGGGCCGATGCCGAGGTTGTTGGTGAAGTTGTCGACCGCGAAGGGAAGCCGCTCCATCACGTTGGCGAATTGCGAGCGGATCTGGGTGCCGAACAGGGCGACCACGCCCAGCAAGGCCGCGAAGATCACGATGCTCGCGACCATCAGGCTCCACCGGCTGGGAACGTTCAGATACCGGACGAGCGCCTCGGCGGAGGCATGGAGGATGATGGCCACGAGAACGGCCCCGAAAGCCAGAAGAAGCACGTCCGCGAGCTTCCAGAGCAGCAGGACGAAGACGAGGATCCCGAGAACGATCAGCGTTTTCCGCACGAACTCGGCATCGTCCATCATGCTGCCAAAGGAGCGGTTCCGATCGTTCATCGCCTGCCTGTCCTGCTTCTCGTCTAGCGGACAATCTCAGCGGCGAAGCTTGGTTCCCCGAAACACGTCGGCTCCCCGCCGAAGGCTGGGCTAATCAGGAACGTATTCACGCCGAAGTGATCCCGACGCGCTAGGAACGTAATCTCGGATGAAAAGTTAATATACGGTAAGGAGGGATATCACATGACCTCGAACATCATCTGTTTCACGCTCGGAACCGTATTCCCGGTCGCAGCCGTGGGCTGGCTCTTTATGCACTGAGTGCAAATACTTCATGTTCTCTAGGGCGAATTGGTAGGCTCCCTTCCGTCTGACTTTCCGTCTACTGCGTCGATCAAGAAAAGCCCGCCTGAGATTGCTCGGCGGGCTTTTCTTCGTTCAGGCAAGCGCCTCTAGCGGATGACGTCGCGGCAGCGCAGATTGCCGTAGGCGTCCTCGACGCAGGTGCGCTGGCGGATCGAGCCGGTCGTGGTGGCGTCCGAAGGAGCGACGATGGCGCCGGCCGGGGGCTGCATCCTCGAGTTCTGCTCCGCAAGGCCGCCCGCCACGCCGCCGACGCCCGCGCCGATCACTGCCCCGACAGGGCCGCCGACGATGGCCCCGGTGACGGCGCCCGTCGCCATGCCGGCTGCAGTGCCCTCCTGAGCAGAAGCCACGTGCGGGATAGCAAACAAGGCGGCTGCGGAGGCAAGAACAACAATGTTACGCATGATAGAATCCTCGTTACAAAGAGTTCTGGCGTCGAGCGCATCAGAACGAGGCATGTTCCGCCATGGGTCTACTTGAACTTATCTTTGCTGACCGTTTGCGAGACCCGCTTGATCAGAACGTCCCGGAGGGATTGCGGGAGTTCGATGCCGGTCAGACGCCAGGTGGTGCCCCTGAGGCGCATGGTAACCCTGAACTGCTTCTCCTTCGGCTCCGTTGCGGGCAGGGGAATGGTGATGCTGCGGAAGCCCAGGGATTCCGACGCGATGTAGGTTCGCCACGCCAGCCCGAAGGATGCGCCGTCGACCCGTAGGGGAGAGGCCTCCCCATTGCCGCCCCCGGCGACCTGCTGCGGCCAGCCGTCCTCCAGGAGATCGACGAGGGCCTCCGGCGTCACGAGCTCCTCCACCACCGGGTTGAGGATGGCTGCGCCCGCGCCGATCGCGAACTGCCGGTCGAGATCGCCCAGATCGCGCCCGTCCACGAAAGCTCCCAGGATCTGGCGCGAGAGGGAGACCCGCAGGGCGTTGAAATTCACGCGCTCGCCGATCCGCGCAAGATCCTTCGCCTCCACGGCCTTGGACAGGTCGTAGAGGGCCACGAACGGCGAGGCCAGGAAGATGAGCCAGGCCAGGAAAAGGAAGAAGCTGATGCGGAGCGTCCAGCGCATGTGGGTCAAGGATCTCGCAGAACAAGCATGTCCATCGACGGGTGAGCGCCGAACGATCCGCTTAGATGAGACCGACGGGTGAGCGTTCAATGGGCGCGAATGTCGCGTATCGCTCCGCAGGAAGCGGCCAGGTTCCGGACAGGCGATGCCCTGCAAGGCTCCGGAGCAGCAAAAAAGGGCGGCCCTCGGGCCGCCCTTTTCAGGTCGTGAGCTTTGGGCGCCTAGCCGCGGGCGCGGGCGCGGATCATGAAATTGTCGAAGGCGTATTCGGCCACTTGGAACCACAGGTATTCTTCGTTCCGGAAAGCCCGGACGCTGTCGTAGATCTTCTTGAAGTCGGCGTTCTTGGACGACACGTCGTCGTAGACCTCGTTGGCCGCCTTGAAGGCCGCTTCCATGATCTCCGGCGCGAAGGGACGCAGCTGGGTGCCGGCGCCGAGCAGGCGGCGCAGGGCCGCCGGATTGCGGGCGTCGTACTTGGCCAGCATGTCGCTGTTGGCGTAGCCCGAGGCGGTGGTCAGGATGGCCTGATACGCCTTCGGGAGCTCTTTCCACTTGGCCTGGTTGATGAACAGGTGGATGGAGGGGCCGCCTTCCCAGAAGCCCGGATAGTAGTAGAACGGCGCGACTTTCGCGAAGCCGAGCTTCTCGTCGTCATAGGGTCCGACCCATTCGGCGGCGTCGATGGTGCCGCGCTCGAGCGCCGGATAGATGTCGCCGCCCGGGATCTGCTGCGGCACCACGCCGAGCTTGGTCATCACCTGGCCGGCGAGGCCGGCGATGCGCATCTTCAGGCCCTGCATGTCCTGGACGGTCTTGATCTCCTTGCGGAACCAGCCGCCCATCTGCACGCCGGTGTTGCCCGCGGGCATGCCGTACAGGTTGTGCTTGGCGTAGAACTCGTTGAGCAGGTCGTTGCCCGTGCCGTGATAGAGCCAGGCGTTCATCTGGCGGGCGTTGAGGCCGAAGGGCAGGGCGGTGCCGATGGCGAAGGTCGGGTCCTTGCCGAAGTAATAGTAGGAGCAGGTATGGCCCATCTCGATGGTGCCGTTGCCCACCGCGTCGGCCACCTGGGCGGTGCCGACGATTTCACCGGCCGCGAAGGGCTGGATCTGGAACTTGCCGTCCGTCGCTTCGGAGACGTATTTGGCGATCACCTCGGCGCCGCCGTAGATCGTGTCGAGGGACTTCGGGAAGCCCGATTGCATGCGCCACTTCAGCTCCGGCATCGACTGGGCGATGGCCGGGGCGGCGACGGCCGTGGAGGCGGCGCCGATGGTAGCGGCCTGCAAAAACTGACGACGTTTCATGGAAATAAACCTCTCCCTGGATAGTGACCTTTGTCACTTGCGCTCTATTGACACCAAGAGAGGGGGTGCCCGCAAGAAGGTTTCGGGCGTCTATCGACCAATGATCTAGGGAAGACCGGTCACATTCCGTTCATGCTTAAGAAAAAGGCATGTCCCTCCCGCGGCCGGAGCCTTCGAGGACCGCCGCGAGACGAGAGAAACCTGCCCCCGGCCCAGGGATCGGAGGCTCAGCCGCCGAACCTGCGGGCGCTTCATGGGGTCCTATGCCGGTCCGTCCCCGCCATGAGGCCGCGATCCGGCGTCCCGGAGGAACGCCGGATCGGCGCGGGGCAAGGGAGGCGTCAGCTCTTCGGTTCGCTGTAGGCCTCGGCCGCGCAGACCAGGGCGAACAGGGCGATCACGCCGCCCAGTTCGGCCAGCTCGACGAGGATGGAAGAGGGATCGGCAACATACACGAAAGCGCCCGTTGCGAGCGCGACGATGGTAGCCCAAGTGATCATGGGCTCTCTCCCGGCATTTATTTTTGTGCGGTCTGTGAACCCCTATGCCGCAGAATAGTTCCCGAGTCCAAGGGAAAAATTCGCGCGTTGCCCCATCCGTCGACGGCTGCGGCGGCCGCCATATCTTTCCGCACCATCCGCCAGGAAACGGCTGCCCGCCATGCGCTCCCCTGTTGCCCGGATCGTGCCCGATCTTCCGGTTCCCGACGAGGCCGTCCTGGCCGAGGCCCGGCAATCCGGTTCGTCCGCCGAGCACGGGCGGTTCCTCGGCCGCATCCAGGCCTTTCAGGCGATCGAAGGGCGGCCCCCGCCCCTTGGCCGACCGTCCTGCGGCTTTGCGCCTTCAACACGGAGCGGCTCAGGAACCCCGCCGGCGTCCGGCGGCTGATGGACCGGGCGAGGGCGCAGGTGAGCCTCCTGAGCGAGGCCGATGTCGGGATGGCCCGGTCCGGCAACCGCCACACCATCCGGGTACTGACGGCGGCCTCGGGGGAGGGCTATGTCTACGGGGTCGAGTTCGTGGAGCTCGATCTCGGCAGCGCCCGCGAAATGCGGGAGCACGCGGGCGAGCGCAACGCCTGCGGCTTCCACGGCAACGCCGTCGCGACCGCCCTCGGGATCGAATCGGCGCTCCTGATTACCCTGGAGGAAAGCGGATTCTGGTTCCCGGGCTACAGGGGCGCGCAACGGCGAATCGGCGGCCGCATCGCCGTTGCGGCGCAACTGGCAGGCAGCCCAAAACCCCTGTGGGTGGTGAGCGTTCACTTGGAAAGCAAGACCGACCCGGGCGACCGCCAGGCGCAGATGGCAAACCTCCTGCGGGCCCTCGATGCGCTGCCTCCCGACGCGGCCCTCGTGATCGGCGGCGACTTCAACGCCAAGGCCCTGCCGCGCGGCGACGAGGAGCGGCGTCTCGTGCTCGAAGTCCCCGAGCGTCATGAGCCGCTCTTCGCGGACTGAGACGCGCGGGCTTTTCCTGGGCCGCGTCGAATCTCGCGGGGCCGACGCAGCGCACGGG
>DATHAU010000006.1:0-7146 GCA_035296545.1 Microvirga sp. | reverse complement strand
CTCGTCTGCCGCCACGATCCCCGTCAGGGCCACGGTCCGGACAGCCTGCGCGCGGCGGTCGAGATCGCCCGCGATCTCGGCGCGGAGCCCTGGCTCGAGGCTGTCGTGCTCTCGGACGAGCAGAGCGCGGCGGAAGCCGAGGTCGCGGAGCTTGGCCGGGTGGCCGCTTCCCTCGGCTCGCCATTCCGAGTGGTCCTGATCTCGCCCGCGCCCGATCTGAAATGCACCCTGCCGGGCAGCGTCTGGCCGCCGTCCCCGCCCCTCGACGCGCTCTACAGGGCGGCCCGCGAGGCGTTCCCCGGCGCGAGGATCGGCGGCGGAATGTTCAGCTACTTCACGGAGCTCAACCGCAAGCGCCCGCCGACGGAGCTGCTCGACTACGTGGTCTTCACCACATGCGGCGTGGTCCATGCGGGCGACGACCGTTCCGTCATGGAGGGGCTCGGCTCGCTCCCGTTCATCGCCCAGAGCGCCCGCGCGATCGCGGGAGAGACGCCCATCGCGGTCGGGCCGAGCGCCATCGGCATGCGCGACAACCCGTACGGCGAAGCCCCGATGGCCAACCCGCGCAACATCCGGCAGGCCATGAACTTCAACGATCCACGCCAGCGAGGCCTCCTCGGGGCGGCATGGAACCTGGGCTACTTCTCGCATTTCGCGCGCGGCGGTGCGAGCGCGATCGCGCTCGGCGGCCTGGTGGGGGCGTTCGGCGCCGTTCATGCACGCCGCTCCTGGCCGCAGCCCTTGTTCGATGACCAGCCGGCGCTCTATCCGGTCTTTCACGTCCTGCGCGGCCTTGCCCGGCTGGGCGGGCGCGCGATGATCGCGGCGGACATCTCTGCGCCCAGCCTGGTGCAAGGCTTCGCCGCCCGGTCGGACTCGGGTCGGGAGCTGTGGCTTGCGAATCTCACGGCCGAGCGCCAGCGCGTCACGATCGAGGGGACCGGGAGCGTCCAGGGAGCGATCCTCGCGGCTGAGGATTTCGAGGCCGCGGCCGCCGACCCGGGCTTTCTCGACCGGACGGCGCGAATGGACTCGGTCGAGCTGGAACCCTTTGCCGTCGCGCGATTGACCCTGCAACCATGAGGGCCTTGGACGGGCCGACGACGGGAAGGGCCGCAGGCTCCGACGCCGTCCCTCACCGCAGCGGCGCGCCGGCTCATTGCGGGAGGCGAGGCCTCCGGCGCTGCCGTGGACGCCCGGCGCCGGGCTAGCGCGCCAGCCATCCGCCGTCGACAGGCAGCGTATGGCCCGTGATCATGGCGGCGGCATCGCTGGCGAGGAAGACCACCGCGGCGGCGATCTCCTCAGGCTCGATGAGCCGGCCCAGCGGCGTGGCATCCAGGATCGCGCGCTTCAGCGCGGCATCGGCGAGCAGGGATTCGACGAGGGCGGTCCTGACGAAAGCCGGCGCCACCGCGTTCACCCGGATGCCGTGCGGCGCCCATTCCAGGGCCCAGGCCCGCGTGAGGTTCACGAGAGCGCCCTTCACGGCGTGGTAGGCCGGATTCGGGTAAAGCCCTCCTCCCGACAGGCCCATGATGGAGGCGACGTTCACGACAGCGCCGCGACCTTGCGCGATCATGGGCTTGGCGGCGGCCCGCGCGCAGAAGAACGCTCCCGTGAGGCCGATGCCCAGAACGCGCTGCCACTGATCCGTGGGAAGGTCGGCCGTCGCGACTCGCGCTCCCACGCCGGCGTTGTTGACGAGAACGTCGAGGCTTCCGAATCGCGAACGCGTTTCTTCGACAACACGGTCGACTTCGCGCTCGTCGGCGACGTCGAGCCGCGCCGGGAACGCTTGGCCGCCCGTCCCGGAGATCTCCTCCGCCACCTGCGCCGCGCGGGCGCCGTCGATGTCGGTGACGGCAACGCGGGCGCCGGCCTGGGCGAAAGCCATGGCCGCGGCGCGTCCGATGCCGGCCCCTGCCCCCGTGATCAGGACCACCCGCGCGTCGAACCGCAGTTGCTCAGCCAATGGCTTCAAGCGACCCTCCCCTTTTCCATCCGCATTCTGTTCGGTCGACCGGACATTTTCCAGGCTGGACCTGGCGCTTGGAAAAGGAATTAGCACCACGTCGCGGATATTGACAGCCTTCGGCGTCGGGTCGATGGTGACGGACCGGGTTGTTCGTTCTGGGCCGACGGGTGCGGACGCGACAGGCTCGAGGTGGCCTCAACGGCGAGGGAGGAAATCCATGACGACGAATTCGACCCGTAGGGATGTATTGAAGACAGCTCTAGCCGGCGCTGTCGGCTCCGCCTTGCCGTTCTCCGCGATCCGTCCGGCCTTCGCGGCCAACAAGCGCATCGCGATGGTCGTCAAGAATCTCGGCAACTCCTATTTCGACGCCTGCCGCGACGGCGCGATGGAAGCCGCCAAGGAGCTTGGCGGGATGGAGATCATCTACACCGCTCCCACCAAGGCCACCGCCGAGGATCAGATTGCGGTGATCGACGGCCTCATCGCCCAGAAGGTCGACGGCATCATGGTGTCCGCCAACGACGCGGACGCGCTCGTGGCCGTCGGCAGAAAGGCCATGCAGCGCGGGATCAAGGTGATCTCCTTCGACTCGGCGATCGCCAAGAGCGGGCGCATCATGCACCTCAACGCGTCCTCGACCGACCTGATCGGCGCCAAGCAGGTCCAGATGATCGCCCAGACCCTCAAGGGCGAGGGCGAGGTCGCGATCCTCTCGGCCGCTTCGACGATGACCAATCAGAACTCCTGGATCGCGGCGATGAAGAAGGAGTGGGCCAAGCCGGAATACGCGAAGATGAAGCTCGTGGACACCGTCTACGGAGACGATCAGGACGACAAGAGCTATCGTGAGATGCAGGCTCTCGTGAAAACCCATCCCAATCTCCGGGGCGTCATCTCGCCCACGACGATCGGCATTCGCGCTGGCGCCAAGGCGATCATGGACGCAAACCTGGTCGGCAAGGTCTACATCACCGGACTCGGCCTTCCGTCCGAGATGCGGGACGCGGTTCTCAAGGGCGCCTGCGATACCTTTGCGATCTGGAACCCGGTCGATTACGGCTACTCCTCGACCCAGATCATGGCCGGCATTCTCAACGGCGCAGAGGCCGGACCCGGCTCGACGGTCAAGATGGGCCGTATGGGCCAGGCCAAGGTTGCCGAGGATGGCGAGGCCGCCATGGGCGAGCCCTTCACCTTCGACAAATCCAACATCGAGAAATTCTCGAAGATCTTCTGACTGCGCCCGGAGGCATGCGAGGCCGGGCCCGGCGATGCTGCGGTCCCGGCCTCGATCCGTCACGCCTCGCGGAGCTGGGAAGCGCCGCATGAGGGCAACAAGGGCGAGCCATGCTTGCAACTGGGACAGCGTCACGGGCCGAGGGAGTCACAGCCGGGGCCGCGCCCCTCCTCGCCCTGTCCGGGATATCGAAGCGATTCCCCGGCGTCCGGGCGCTTCACGAGGCGAACCTGACCCTGCGGGCCGGGGAGGTCATGGCCCTCATCGGCGAGAACGGCGCCGGCAAATCGACGATCGTCAAAATCCTGACCGGGCTCTACCGGCCCGACGAGGGGCAGATCCTGATGGAGGGCCGCCCCGTCTCTTTCGCGAGCCCGCGAGACGCCTGGGCCGCGGGCGTCACCGCCATCCATCAGGAAACGGTGATGTTCGACGAGCTGTCGGTGGCCGAGAACGTCTTCATGGGCCACATGCCGGTCGGCGGCGGCGGGTTGGTGGACTGGAGCGCCATGCGCGCCCGCACGCATGACCTCCTGCTGCGGCTCGAAAGCGATATCCACCCCGACACGCCCCTCAAGGCGCTCGGCGTCGCCCAGAAGCACCTGGTCGAGATCGCGCGCGCGCTCTCGCACGACGCAGGGATCGTCATCATGGACGAGCCGACCGCGGCCCTGTCCGCCCGCGAGATCGACGACCTGTTCCGGATCGTCGCCCAGCTCAAGTCCGAGGATCGCGCCGTTCTCTTCATCTCGCACAAGTTCGAGGAGATCTTCCGCATCGCCGACCGCTGGACCTGCCTGCGGGACGGCGAGCAGGTCGGCGAAGGCTCGATCGCGGAGGCGACCCCGGCGGAGCTGGTGCGCCTGATGGTGGGCCGTTCGATCGACCAGGTCTTTCCCAAGCGCCCGGTGCCGATCGGGGACGTTGCGCTCGAGGTCGAAGGTCTTTCCAACGCCACCGAGTTCGCCGACATCTCCTTCACCCTGCGCCAGGGCGAGATCCTCGGCCTCTACGGCCTTGTCGGAGCCGGCCGGTCCGAGGCCATGCAGTGCCTGTTCGGCTTAAGCCGCCCGACCCGCGGCACGGTGCGCGTCTCGGGCAAAGCGGTCGCCTTCACATCCCCGGCGGACGCCATCGCGGCCGGCATCGCCTACGTCCCGGAAGACAGGCAGATGCAAGGCTCCGTGCTGCCGCTCGGCGTGCGCGAGAACACCACGCTCGCGAGCCTGGCGCGCCATGTACGGGGCGGAGTCCTGTCGCGCAGCTCCGAACTTGCGGACACGCAAAGGCTCGGCAGGCGGCTTGCGGTCAAAGCCGCGCATTGGGACCAGCGCCTCCAGGAGCTCTCGGGCGGAAACCAGCAGAAGGTGGTGATCGCCAAATGGCTCGCGACCAACCCGAGGATCCTCATCCTCGACGAGCCCACCAAAGGCATCGACGTGGGCTCCAAGGTCGCCGTGCACGACTTCATGGTGGAACTCGCCGGCGAGGGACTTGCCGTCATCCTGATCTCGTCGGAGCTTCCCGAGGTGATGAGCATGTCGGACCGCGTTCTCGTGTTGCACGAAGGCCGGATCGTAAGGGCTTTCGAGCACGGCCGGATGGACGCGGCGGCCATCGTGACCGCTGCCACCGGAGGCGCCTGATGCGAGCACTCCCCCTACCGCAGGACGACGGGCGGGAGGATCCCCGTGGCCGAACGCCCCGGAGAGAGCCGTCATGACTCGACTGGTCCGCCGCTACGGCCGGGAAATCCTGCTGGCGCTGATCCTCGTGGGGCTCGTGCTCGCCGTCGGGGCGCGGGCGCCGGTGTTCCTGACCCCCGGGAGCCTCAACGGCGTGCTCACCGACACCGCCATCCTCGCCATGATGGCCCTGGCCCAGATGGTGGTGATCCTGACCCGCGGCATCGACCTGTCGGTTGCCGCGAACCTCGCCCTCTCGGGCATGGTGGTGGCCCTGCTCTCCGAGCAGGCGCCCCAGCTCCCGGTCATCGCCACGATCCTCATTGCGACGGCTGTCGGCGCATGGCTCGGCTTCCTCAACGGCGCGCTCGTCGCCTTCGTGGGCATTCCCTCCATCGTCGTGACGCTCGGGACGCTTGCCATCTATCGCGGCCTCGTCTTCGTCGTCTCGGGCGGACGTTGGATCTCCTCCGACAAGATGGCCCCGAACTTCCTGTCCTTCCCCCACGAGACGCTCCTCGGCGTCTCGACCCTGGTCTGGATTGCGGCCCTGGTCGCCGTTGCGATGGCGCTCTTCCTCGGGCGCACCCGCACCGGTCGCGGCCTCTATGCGGTCGGAGGAAACCCGGTCGCGGCGCGCTATTGCGGGATCGACCTCGACCGCCAGCAGCTCCTCGTGTTCACCCTGTCCGGTGCGGTGTCGGGCCTGTGCGGCTATCTGTGGGTCGCGCGCTTCGGCATCGCCTATACCGAGATCGCCCTCGGCCACGAACTCAGCGTCATCGCCGCCTGCGTGATCGGCGGGGTGTCGATCGGAGGCGGGATCGGGACGGTCACCGGAACCCTGCTCGGGGCTCTTTTCCTGGGCGTGATCGTGAACGCCCTGCCGGTGATCAACGTCTCGCCGTTCTGGCAGATGGCGATTTCCGGAGCGGTCATCCTGGCGGCGGTGGTCATCAACGCCCGGGCGGAGAAGCGCCGGGGCAAGCTCATC
The DNA here is from genome assembly GCA_035296545.1 of Microvirga sp. Taxonomy (GTDB): domain Bacteria; phylum Pseudomonadota; class Alphaproteobacteria; order Rhizobiales; family Beijerinckiaceae; genus Microvirga. The sequence continues at coordinate 1,246 of DATHAU010000006.1, read as the reverse complement.
CTGCCCGAAGCGCGCCGCGAAGCGGCCGGAGCCCTTTCATGAGCGATGCGGCGCGTTACCAGGTGCTCGACCGTGCCCCGACCCAGTGGCGCGACAGGCTGCTTCGCTGGGAGACGATCCTTCTCATCGTCCTTTCGGCGGTGATCGTCTTCAACACGCTGCAGTCCCCCTATTTCCTCGATCTCTACAACCTCTCCGACACGACCCAGAACTTCTCCGAGAAGGCCATCGTGGCGCTCGGCATGGCGCTCCTCATCCTGGTCCGCGAGATCGACCTCTCGGTTGCGGCGATCGTGGCCCTGGCCTCGCTCGCCATCGGCTTTGCCGCAAGGGCCGGCCTGGCGCCGGCGGGCCTCTTCGCCGTCGGGATCCTGGTGGGGCTCGCATGCGGCGCGTTCAACGGCTTTCTCGTGACCGCCTTCGGCCTGCCGTCCATCGTGGTGACGATCGGCACCATGTCCCTGTATCGGGGCATCGCCCATGTGGCCCTGGGCGACCAGGCGATCACGGGCTACCCTTCGCCCTACACGGATCTCGCGCAAAACTTCCTGATCGACTGGCCGCCGATCTACCTGGCCTTCGTGATCTTCATTGCCTTGGCCCTGTGCTTCGGGGCGGTCCTTCACCTGACCGCCTGGGGCCGCGCGCTCTATGCCATCGGCAACAATCCCGTCGCGGCGCGGTTCTCGGGGATCCGCGTGGATCGCATCCGCTTCGTCCTCTTCGCCATCACCGGCGCATTGGCAGGCCTTGCAGGGGCGCTGCTGACCGCCCGCATCGGCTCCACCCGCCCGAATATCGCGCTCGGCTGGGAACTGGAGATCGTCACGATGGTGGTGCTTGGAGGCGTGTCGATCGCGGGCGGCGCCGGCACCGTGCCCGGGGTGGTCCTTGCGGTCTTCGTCCTGGGGCTCACGACCTTCGGGATGACGCTCCTCAACGTCCCGGGGATCGTGATCAACGTGATCCTCGGCTGCCTCCTGATCGCCGCCATCGCCGCGCCGATCGTCCTCCGGCGCGCAGGGGCGATGAGGCCGAGAAGGGGCCGCAGATCATGAGGGACTCGCTTGCCGAACCAATAGCTTCCGGCCATGGGATGCTTCCAGGACGCGACATCGAAAAGGGCCATGTGCACCACCCGTTTGCGCCTCGGGCGGTCTCTCGGCCTTGATCGACCTGGATTGTTTTGCGGATCAACACCTTAGGGTGTTGATGGTGCCCAGGAGAGGATTGGACCTTCTGGCCC
>DATHAU010000005.1:0-11357 GCA_035296545.1 Microvirga sp. | reverse complement strand
GGTGGCGGGCTCCGTCGGGGCCCTGTCGATCCATGTGTTCGGCGCCCCCGGCGCGCGCGATTTCGCCCTCGGCCTCGGGCGCACGCTCCAAGTGGTGAACATCCTGCGCGACGTGGACGAGGACGCGGCGCGGGAGCGGGTCTACGTGCCCCTTTCGCGGCTGGCCCAGCTCGGGCTTGGGGATGCCCCGGCCGCCGCCCTCGTGGCCGATCCGCGCTTCGCCCGCGTGTGCGAGGCCCTTGCGGCGGAGGCCCGGGCGGGATTTGCCGCGGCCGACGACGCCCTGCTCCGCCTCGACCGGGGAGCCCTCAAACCCGCGATCCTGATGATGGAAGGCTACCGCCGGGTGCTCCACCGGCTCGAGGCCAGGGGCTGGGGCGTCCGGCAGGGGCGGCTGCGCCTGAGCGCCGCCGACCGGCTGCGCCTGATGTCCCTCGCCATGAGGCCCGCATGATGGCCCGGCGCACGCATATCGTCGGGGCCGGGATTGCCGGCCTGAGCGCCGCCCTTGCGGTCACGGCGGACGGGGACGAGGCCGTGCTCTACGAGGCCGCGCCGGCCCTTGGCGGACGCTGCCGCACCATCACGCCCGCCAGGGGCTTTGCCCATGACAACGGCACCCATGTGCTGTTTGCGGCCAACCGGCGCGCCCTGGCCCTCCTGAAAACCGTGGGGGCCCGGGATCGCTGGATCGAGCCCGAGCCCGGGGGGCTTCCCCTCTACGACGGCAGGACGGGGGAGACGCGCCGCGTCGGCCTCTCGCCCCTGTCCTGGCTCCGGCCGTCGCGCCGGCCGCAGGGGCTCGCCTTCGCCGACCTGTCGCGGATCCTGCGCCTGGTCTTCGCCTCGCGGGACTGCCCGGTCGCCGCCATCGTCGGACGGCGGCCGATCCTGGACAGCCTCATCGAACCGCTCACGGTGGCGATCCTCAACACGCCTGCGTCCGACGCCTCGTCCCTGCGGCTGGCCTGCGCCCTGCGAAAGCTTCTCCAGCCCGGCGCCGGCAGGCTGCTCGTGGCCCGCAACGGGTTGAGCGAGGATTTCATCGAGCCTGCCGCGGCGACCCTTCGGGGGCGGGGGGCATCCGTTCTCACCGGCCAGCGCCTTCGCGCCATTCTTTCCAACGACGAGCGGGTCATCGGGCTGACGCTCACCGACCGCACCGTGGCCCTGGGGGCTCACGACCGGGTCATCCTGGCGCTTCCGCCCTGGGAGGTGGAGCGGCTCCTGCCCGCCCTGCCGGTGCCGCAGGCCTTCGAGCCCATCCTCAACGTGCATTACCGCCTGCCCGGCCTGCCCCGTCCGCGCTTCATCGGCTTCACGGGCCTCGTGGCGCAATGGGCCCTGGTCCGGCCGGATCACGTCAGCGTCACGGTCTCGGCGGCCCGGTCGGTGATCGAGCGCGATGCGGGGGAACTGGCCGGGGCGATCTGGCGCGAGATCGCCCCCGCGCTGCAAGGCCTCGGCCTCGACGCGGCGGCCGACCGCCCGCCGGAGGCGCGGGTCGTGAAGGAGCGGCGCGCCACGATCCGGCAGGCGGCGGTTCCGCTCCCGCAGCCGCCCCTGCTGCCGTTGACGAACCTGGCCCTTGCCGGGGACTGGATCGGGTCGCTCCCCGCCACCATCGAGAGCGCCGTGCTGGCGGGAGAACAGGCCGCCGCCCTGCTCCGCCCCATGCCCGACATCCGCCCGTCCCCGGCACGGACTCCCGCCCTCAAGAGGGAGGATGCGGCATGATCCAGGACCGGCCGCCGCTCACGATCCTCCTCGCCTCGCCGCGCGGCTTCTGCGCGGGGGTCGAGCGGGCGATCCAGGCCGTGGAGGACGCCCTGCGGCACACGGACAAACCTGTCTATGTGCGCCACGAGATCGTGCATAACGGCCGGGTGGTGGACGACCTCAGGCGCCAGGGCGCGGTCTTCGTCGACGAGGTGTCGGAGATCCCCGACGGAGCGGTGGCCATCTTCAGCGCCCATGGGGTGTCGCGGGCGGTGGAGCGGGAGGCGGCGGAACGGGGCCTGAGCGTTCTCGACGCCACCTGCCCGCTGGTGCGCCGGGTTCACCTGGAAGGCCAGCGCCATGCCAGGGCGGGCCGCGAGGTGATCGTGATCGGCCATCGCGGCCATGTGGAGATCGAGGGCACCACGGGCCAGATCGACGGCGTCGTTCATGTGATCGAGAACGTCGCGGAGGCTCTCACGGTGCCCGTGGGGGACCCTGAGCGCATCGCCTACATCACCCAGACCACCCTGTCCGTGGACGACACCCGCGAGATCATCGCGGCCCTCAAGAGGCGCTTCCCGGCGATCCAGGGGCCGGACACGAAAACCATCTGCTACGCGACGCAGAACCGCCAGATGGCCGTGCGGGTGATCGCCCAGCGGGCGGACCGGATCATCGTGTGCGGCGCGCGCAACTCGTCGAACACCAACCGCCTGCGCGAGGTGGCGGCGACCGGGGGCCGCCCTGCCCTTCTGCTCCAGGACCCGAAGGACCTGACGCTCTCGTTCATCGACGGGGCGGCGGTGATCGGCCTGACCGCGGGGGCGTCAGCCCCCGAGGAACTGGTGCAGGAGGCCCTCGCCCGGCTGGCGCAATGGCGGCACCTGACGGTGGAGGAGGTGCGGGTGACCCACGAGGGCGCGCAGTTCGCCCCCGTGGACCTGTCGCGGCTCATCTCTCAGTTGGCGAACGCCTCCTGAGGCTCGCGGACGTCCCCTGGGACCGCCGTGACGAGGCCCAGCCTGTTGCGGCGGATCCAGCGCCACAGCATCAGCGAGGCGACCACGGCCAGACCCGTGGCGAGCCCGATCCAGATGCCGATGCCGCGAAGCTCCGTGCCGAAGGCCAGGGCCACCCCGAGGGGCAGGCCTACGCCCCAATAGCCCAGCGCCGCATAGATCATCGGCACCCGCGTATCCTGCAACCCGCGCAGCATCCCCGATCCCACCGCCTGGGCTCCGTCCGCCACCTGGAAGATCGCCGCCATCACCAGGAACGACACCGCAAAGCCGATGACCGGGATGTTCTTCGGATCGCTCAGGTCGAGGAAGGCCCGCAGCAGCAGATGGGGGGAGAACAGCATGAGCGAGGCGGTGAACACCATGAAGGCCATGCCTAAGGCGAAGGCGGTCCAGCCGGCGCGCGTGACCCCGGGGGCGTCCTGCGCCCCATAGGCCCGGCCGACCCTCACGGTCACCGCCTGGCCGAGGCCGAGGGGCACCATGAAGCAGAAGGAGGCGATCTGAAGCGCGATGGCGTGGGCGGCGAGCTCGTTGGCGCCGATGCGCCCCATGAGCAGGGCCGCCGCGTTGAAGATCGTCACCTCGAAGGCCAGCGTCAGGCCGATGGGCACCCCGAGGCGCCAGAGCGTCCGGTAGCGCGACCAGTCGGCCCGCCAGAAGCGGCCGAAGACGTGATAGCGCCTGAGCCGCCGGTCAAGGCCGATCACCACCCCAAGGCCCACGAACATGAAGATGCTGGAGATCACCGTGCCGAGGCCCGCGCCGATGAGACCTAAGGCCGGCATGCCGAACTTGCCGAGCATGAGGGCGTAGGCCGCCACGAAGTTCACCGGCACGGCCAGGAGGCCGATGACGAGCGGCCAGCCCGGGCGCTCCAGGGCGGCCAGGAACGAACGCAGCACCAGATAGAGCAGGAACGGCAGAAGGCTCCATTGCAGGGCGCGCATGTAGTCCCCGGCCTGCTGGGCCAGGAGGGGCTCCTGTCCCATGGCCAGCAGGATCCACTCGCCGTTCCAGGAGACGATCCAGATCGGCACCGCCACGGTGACGGCGGCCCAGAAGCCCTGGCGGACGGTGCGGCGCACCTCGCGGACGGAATGGCTGCGGCGGCCCAGCTCCTCGGCGATCAGGGGCGAGGTCGCGCTCACGAGGCCGATGCCGAAGATCAGGAAGGCGAAGTAGAGGTTGGTGCCGAGCGCGCCCGCCGCCAGGGCGTCGGAGCCCAGCCAGCCCATGAGGATCACGTCCGAGGTCATGAGGGCGTTCTGCGCCAGGTTGGTGAGAATCAGGGGCCAGCCGAGCGCCAGGGTGGCGCGCAGCTCCGCCGTCCAGGCGCTCCGTTGCGGGTGTGGGGTGTTCGTCATCATGGTGGCGGGCTTCTAACCCGAACCCGGCCCATAAGGCTACACCTGCGGGAGAGAAGATCCTGCCCGGGAGACCATGAAGAAGGGCCCCGAAAGGAACTCGGGCAGATCGCACTCGTTCATCAGAACACAGTTCATACCGAAGAATCCCGCCGGAGTTCCCGATGGCGCAGTTGGCGCTCCCGACCTCGATCGAATTCGCCACGCCGCCGATCCTGCACAACGAGCAGGGCCGGGTGCGCACGGTGGGGGTGGAGGTGGAGTTCGCCGGCCCTTCGGCGGAGCAGACGATCCTGGCGCTCCAGCGGGCCCTGGGCGGCGACGTCCTCCAGGAGGACCCCCATGCCTTCGCCCTCAAGGGCTCGGCCCTGGGCGACCTCACGGTCGAGCTCGACAGCCGGTTCCTGCATCCGGGCAAGCACATGGAGGGCGGCGGCGTGGTCCTGCCCAAGATCGCCGCCTGGTTCGGGTTCGCGGCCAGCCTCATCGTCCCCTGCGAATTGGTGACCTCGCCCACCCCCGTCGACAGCCTCCAGGATTTCGACCGGATCCTCACGATCCTGCGGGACATCGGCGCGAAGGGCACCCAGGACGGGCCCCTCTACGCCTTCGGCCTTCACTTCAACCCGGAGATCCCCCGCCAGGACGCCGCCACGTTGACGGCCTTCATGAAAAGCTTCGTGCTGCTCAATCCATGGCTCCGGCGCGAGGTTGCGCCGGACACCACCCGCGGCCTCCTGGGCTTCGCCGATCCCTTCCCGCCCCCTTACGTGCGCAGGATCGTGTCGCCGGACTACTGGCCCGACATCCCCACCTTCATCGACGACTACCTGGCGGCGAACCCGACCCGGAACCGGGACCTCGACCTCCTGCCGCTCCTGCACCATCTCGACGGGAAGCGGGTGCGCGCCGTTTTGCCCAACGAGAAGATCAACGGCCGCCCGACCTTCCACTACCGGCTCCCCGACGCCCGAGTGAGCGACCCGGGCTGGAGCATCGCGCCGGACTGGAACCGCTGGGTGGCCGTGGAGCGGCTGGCGGCGGACCCGGACAGGCTCGAAGCCGTGGGCGCGGCCTTTCTCGGCTTCGAGGGCGAGGACAAGAGCTGGGCCAACGTGGTGGAGCAGGTCGCGCAGTCATGACGAGCCCCCTGATCGGCGTCACCACGTCCCGGCGCGGCGGCTGGCGCAGCTATCTCATGCACCGCCTCGCCCTTGCCCGCGTGGGCGCCCGCTCGGTGCGTCTCATTCCCGGCGAGGCGCTTCCCGACGAGCCCCTCCAGGGGCTGGTGATCGGCGGCGGTGACGACATCGGCGCGGAGATCTACGGCGGCAAGGTCCTGCCCGACGTGCGCATCGATCCGGAGCGGGACAAGCTGGAGCTCGGCCTGCTCAAGGCGGCGCTGCCGGCCGAGCTGCCCATCCTGGGCATCTGCCGCGGCTCGCAGATGATCAACGTGGCGCTCGGCGGCACCCTGCACACGGACATCTACGAGGTCTACGTGCAGGCCCCCAAGATGCGCACGGTCCTGCCGCGCAAGACCGTGACGGTGGAGGCGGATTCCCGCCTCAACGGCATCCTGCGCTGCAATCCCTGCCAGGTGAACGCCCTTCACCACCAGTCGGTGGACAGGCTCGGGCGGGGATTGCGGATCGCCGCCCGGGACGAGAGCGGCATCGTCCAGGCCATCGAAAACGGGAGCGGTCCCTTCCTGCTCGGGGTGCAGTGGCACCCGGAGCTGCTGTTCTGGAAGAAGCCGCAGCAGCGGCTCTTCGCGGCGCTCGCGGCGGCGGCCCGGGAGGCGGAGGTGCCGCTCATGGCGGAGGCCTTGTCGTGATCGTGCCGTCGCAGAACCGGTTCCCGCTCTTTGCGCACCACGCTCCAACATTTGCATTGACCTGACGCCCCGCAGACGCCACTTCCGACGGCGGTCGCTACAGTCTTCGACGTGGGGGAAATGATCGTGCAGCTTTCGTGTGTTCCGGGTCTGACGCGCTTTAGCGTCGTTGCGTCCCTTCTCCTGACCTCATGGGCGGTTCAGGCGCAGGAGGGGATCGAGCGCCGGGTGAACGACCTCCTGGCGCAGATGACCCTGGAGGAGAAGGTCGGCCAGCTGAACCTCGTCTCCCACGGCCCGCCCCTGCGGTGGGAGGACATCTCGGAGGGCAAGGCCGGGTCCCTGCTGAACTTCAACAGCGCCCAGGACGTGGCCCGCGCCCAGGCTCTCGCCCGCCAGTCCCGGCTCAAGATCCCGCCGCTCTTCGGGCTCGACGTGCTGCACGGCTTCCGCACCCAGTTCCCCCTGCCCCTCGGGGAGGCCGCCGCCTTCAGCCCGCGCGTCTCCCGGCTCGCCTCCGAATGGGCCGCCAGGGAAGCCGCCTATGTGGGGGTGAACTGGACCTTCGCGCCCATGGCGGACCTGTCCCGGGACAGCCGCTGGGGACGCATCGTCGAGGGCTTCGGCGAGGACCCCCATCTCGGCTCGGTCCTGACCGCAGCCCGCGTGGAAGGCTTCCGCAAGGGCGGCGTCGCCACGGCGGTGAAGCACTTCGCCGGCTACGGCGCCCCCCAGGGCGGGCGCGACTACGACACCACGTACATCCCCCGCGCCGAGATGTACGACACCTACCTGCCGCCTTTCCGGGCGGCCCTGGATGCGGGCACGATCAGCTTCATGGCGGCCTTCAACGCCCTGAACGGCGAGCCTTCCACGGCCAATCCCTGGCTGCTCACGGATGTGCTGCGCCGGCAATGGGGCTTCGACGGCTTCGTGACCTCCGACTGGGTTGGGATCGGCGAGCTCATCGGCCATGGCATCGCGGCGGACGGGGCGGAGGCCGCCCGCAAGGCGATCCTGGCCGGCGTCGACATGGACATGATGAGCCAGCTCTACATCAAGCACCTGCCCGACGAGGTGCGCGCCGGGCGCGTGCCGGAGGGCGTGATCGACGAATCCGTCCGCCGGGTCCTGCGCGCCAAGTTCCGTCTCGGCCTGTTCGAGCGGCCGGATATCGACCCCACCCGCGTCGATGCAGGCTTCCCGTCCCCCGAATCGCGCCAGATGGCCCGCGAGGTCGCCCGGGAAACCCTGGTGCTGCTGCAGAACCGGGACGACGTGCTCCCCGTGCGGCCGGGCGTCCGCTCCATCGCGGTGGTCGGGCCCCTGGCCGATGCGCCCCACGACCAGATGGGCCCGCACGGGGCCCGCGGCCACAAGGAGGACAGCGTCACGATCCTCCAGGGCATCCGCGAGCGCGCCGCCTCCGCCGGGATCGAGGTGCGTCATGCCCCCGCCTGCGATCTCTTCTGCCGCTCGACGGACCAGCTTCCCGCGGCCGTCGCGGCGGCCCAAGGCGCCGACCTCGTCATTGCGGTCTTCGGCGAGCCGCAGGAGCTCTCGGGCGAGGCGGCCTCCCGCGCCCATATGGAGCTCAACGGCCGGCAGGCGGAGGTGCTGGAGGCCCTCGCCGCCACGGGCAGGCCCATCGCCCTCGTCATCATGGGCGGACGCCCCCTGGTGCTGGGCAGCCTTCCGGAGCGGATCCCGTCGATCCTCATGGCCTGGTATCCGGGCACCCAGGGCGGGCCCGCCGTGGCGGACGTGCTGTTCGGCGACGAGAGCCCCAGCGGAAAGCTCCCCCTCACCTGGCCCCGCGCCACGGGGCAGCTGCCCCTGTACTACAACCGGCTTCCCACCGGCCGCCCGACCAAGCCGGACAACCGCTTCACCCTCCAGTACATCGACGAGGCGATCAGCCCGCTCTATCCCTTCGGCTGGGGCCTGAGCTACACCCGCTTCACCTATGCGGATGCGGCCATCGCCAAGCGGCGGCTTGCGGCGGGCGAGGCCCTGGAGGTGTCCGTCACCGTGACCAATGCGGGTTCGCGCCCCGGCCAGGAGGTGGTGCAGCTCTATACCCGCGATCCCGTGGCGAGCCGCAGCCGCCCCTTGCGCGAGCTGAAGGCCTTCGAGAAGATTCACCTGAAGCCCGGCGAGGCCAGGCGCGTCACCCTGCGGGCGCCGGTGGAATCCCTCGGCTTCCATCTCGATGACGGCACCTATCTGGTGGAGGCGGGCGCCATCGAGGCCTTCATCGGCGGCAGCTCCCTGGCCGAGCCCGCGGGCGAGGCCGAGATCACCCGGGCCTTGCGCCTTCCGCCCACGGAGCGGCGCGCCGCGGCCTCGACCGGCGTCGCGCAGTAGCGGCCGGTCTAGGAGCCCCCGCCCGGGGGCGGGGCTCCCGGCGTTCATGCGGGCCGTTGCGCAACAGCCCTCGGCAAGGTCATGCGACGGGCCGCCATGAACAGCCTGCACTGCTTGCTGATTACTTCACCCGTGGCGGGACCCGCAAGGAAATCGCAGATTTGATAACTCGGATGGATCAAGAAAAATCCGAATCCTAATCTTGGAACCCACAGGCGCTTCATCTAAGGTAAGTGTTCTAAGAATTCGGGGGTTCATGTGGGGCGCGTTTCTTTCCGGCTATTGTTGGCAGGTCTTTTGCTGCCGGCGTTCGTTTCAGTCACGGCCGGAGCGGCGCTGTCGGCCGAAATCCCCGTTCCCACCGATCCTGTTGCAAAACTTGCCTTCGACGTTCTCGACAAGCATTGCGCCCGGTGCCACCAGGACGGCAGGCTCACCAAGCGTCAGACGCCGGCCAAGAACTTCGGCAATGTGCTGATGCTCGAGGAGATGGCCAAGTCGCCGCATCTGGTGCTGCCCGGCAACCCCGACGGGTCCAAGCTGTTCAACCAGCTCACCAACAAGGAAATGCCCTACGACCTCTATTACGAGGCCGATCTCGAGGTGCCGACCATCACCGAGGCCGACCTGAAGGCGATCCGCGACTGGGTCGAGAATCTGGGCAAGACCAGCACCGCCGCCTGCTCCAGCCGCCCCTTCATCGACCACAAGACCATCGTGGCGGCGATCGCCAGGGATATCGAGACCCTGCCCAAGCATCGGGTGCGGGGCTCCCGCTACCTGACCCTGGCGAACCTCTTCGACGCCTGCGCGGACGACAAGGAGATGGAGGTCTACCGCCAGGGAGCCGTGAAGCTGATCAACAGCCTCGGGCGCTCCTCCAACATCGTCCGCCTCGAAACCGTCGATCCCGAGAGAACGGTCATCCGCATCAATCTCGACGATCTCGGCTGGAGGGAGAGCGACTGGGACATGGTGCTGGGGGCATACCCTTACGGGGTGCAGCCCGACGCGCAAATGTTCCGATTCATCCAGACCGCCACCGGAACACAGCTCCCTTATATCCGCGCCGACTGGTTCGCCTTCACGGCAGCCCAGCCGCCGCTCTACACCAATCTCCTCAGGCTCCCCGACACCTTCGAGGGGCTCCAAGTCGACCAGGGCGTCGACATCGAGGCCAATCTCAGGAACTTCCTGGCGCAGCGCGCGGGCTTCCAGAAGTCCGGCGTGTCCCAGAACAACCGCCTCATCGAGCGGCATCAGAGCCGCAACGGCTATTTCTGGACGTCCTACGATTTCGGCGGCAACCGGGAGCGCCAGAGCCTGTTCAAGTTCCCCCTCGGGCCCAGCGGCCGGGACGGCTTCGAGCATGACGGCGGAGAGACGCTCTTCAGCCTGCCGAACGGGTTCCAGGGCTATTACCTGAACACCGCCCGCGGCGAGATGATCAGCAAGGGCCCGACGCAGATCGTGCGCGACCTCTCGCGCAAGGATCTCACGGTGACCAACGGGATCTCCTGCATGGGATGCCACGACCAGGGCATCCGCAAGGCCAGGGACGAGATCCGCCCCCTCGTGCTGCAGGATCGCGGGTTCTCGAAAGCGACCCGCGAGGCGGTGGACGCCCTCTACCCGGTCCCGGAGCAGATGGACAAGATCCTCGAGGAGGACACGATCCGTTTCCGCCAGGCCATGACGCGGGCGGGCCTCGACCCCACGCTCAAGCTCAACGGCATCGAGATGATCAACGCCCTGGCGGCGAAGTACGAGGCGACGGTCGACCTGCGCCTCGCCGCCGCCGAGTTCGGGCTCAAGGCCGACGCGTTCCGGGAGGCCGCCATGGCGGGCGGCTCGAAGGCGCTCAGCCTCGTGCGCCGCCTCGACCAAGGCCTCGTTCCGCGGGACCAGTTCGAGGGGGATTTCGCCGGCCTCGTCTCCAGCGTCACCGACGACGAGGCTGTCACCCTCGCGGGTTCGGGCCATGCGATCGACGTGGCGCGGGTCGGCCCCGGCTCGAAGGACGTGACGCGCACCTTCGACATCTCCCTGACCTCCGACCGCAACACCTACCGGCAGAACGATCCCGCCGTGTTCACCGTGGTGTCGCAGGAAAGCTGCAGCCTCACCCTGATCAACGTGGATTCCAAAGGCGTCGGAACGGTCCTGTTTCCCAACAAGTTCCAGCCCGACAACTTCATCCGCGCCAGACAGGAGTTCCGCTTCGGCGACAGCTCGACGCCGTTCAAGTTCCGGCTGGCGGATCGCGGCACGGAAACCGTGATCGCCGTGTGCAACGCCTCGAAGACGTCGACGCGGGGCCTCGAGGCCGACCACAAGGCCAACGGCTTTACCGATCTCGGCAATTACACGGGCCGCCTGACCCGGCAGATCGCCCTGGAGGCCCGGGAGGCCAAGGCGCACGCCCGCCAGATCCGCGTGGAGGAAGCCCAGGCCGCCAAGGCCGCGCCGCAAGCCCATGGGGGAAGCCCTGTGGATCTCTCGTCGGTTCACAAGGGATTGCAGCAGGTCAAAGGCGAAATCGTGGGCCGCGCCGCGATCAAGATCGAAGTCCAATAGGCTCACCGCACAACGTCGCATCCAGCAAGCCAAAAAACAAAGAAACGCAGCCATGAACAGGGTATCGCTCGGCCTCCTCCTCGCCTTCGTCGTTCCTTCCGCAGCCTGGGGGCAGGCCCTGAATGCGGAAGATCTCGTGCGCAGTCTCGCTCCACCGCAAAAACCCCTGACCCGCTCGCTCAGCGGGGCGCGCCCGGCGCCGATGACGCGCCAGATCGTCGTGGAGCCGGGACGCGAGGATCAGGTGCTCAAGGACACCCGCGATCTCCCGTCCGTGAACATCCGCATCACCTTCGACTACAATTCGGACATGCTCACCCATGAAGGGGCCGCGGCCCTCAAGCCCCTGGGCCTCGCGCTGCGGGACGAGCGGCTGAAATCGTTCCGCTTCCTCATCGGCGGGCACACGGATGCAATCGGCTCCGACGAGTACAACCAGCGCCTGTCGGAGCGGCGCGCGCGCTCCGT
>DATHAU010000004.1:0-2731 GCA_035296545.1 Microvirga sp. | reverse complement strand
AGACCGGCGCTCCAGGGCGCCGGTTTTTTGCCAAGACCGGCGCTCCAGGGCGCCGGTTTTTTGTTGGGCGCGTCGCTACTTGCGCGACAGCGCCTCGAGCTTGGCCTGCATGTCGGCCATCTGCTGCTTCAGGCCCTCGATGTCGCCGCCTTCGGGCTTGGCCGGGGTGTCGCCCTTGGGCTCGCCCTTCTCGTCCCGGTTCGCGAAGGGCGAGAACATCCGCATGGCCTCGGAGAAGAAGCTCATATTGGCGCGAACCTGCTCCTCCATCATGTGGAAGGCGGAGGGGCCGAAGGCCTTGGCCATCTGATCGCGCAGCTTCTGCTGCTCGCGGGACAGGTTGTCCATGGAGAATTCGAGGTAGCTCGGCACCAGCGCCTGCATGGAATCGCCGTAGAAGCGGATGAGCTGGCGCAGCACCGTGACGGGCAAGAGGTTCTGCCCGCCCTCCTTGTTCTCCTGCTCGAAGATGATCTGCGTGAGCACCGAGCGGGTGATCTCCTCGCCGGATTTCGCGTCGTAGACCACGAAATCCTCCCCCTCCCGCACCATGCCGGCCAGGTCTTCGAGGGTCACATAGGTGGAGGTGCCGGTGTGGTAGAGCCGCCGGTTGGCGTATTTCTTGATGACCGTAGGTGCCTTGTCCGCTGCCTTGTCCGTCGCCATGGTGCCCATCAACTCGCGCGGCCTTTGGGCTCCATGAGCGGAGCCCCTTCGACCAACCTAGAGCATGCCCGGCCCAAAGGGATGCGGCCCCCGCCGGAAAATGCCGTCAGGCTCAGCTTAAAGCCTTCCCGAGCCGGCGAAAACCTCCGCGGGCGGGCGTCCACCGCATAAGTCCCATCCGGAATGTGGGCGGCGCGGTTCTTGACTTCAGGCCTTCCAAGCCTTTGATCCATGTCACAGACGGCGCCCGGTGAAAGCGCCCCATCACAGCCCCGCTTGCAGGAGAGGTTCCATGGCCCGGTCAGACATCGTCATCGTGGGAGCGGCGCGCACGGCCGTCGGCTCGTTCAACGGCTCCTTCGCCAACACGCCCGCACACGACCTCGGCGCCGCCGCGATCAAGGCCGCGATGGCCCGCGCCGGGGTGGAAGGCGCCGAGGTCGACGAGGTGATCCTCGGCCAGATCCTCATCGCCGGTCAAGGCCAGAACCCCGCCCGCCAGGCCGCCATGGCGGCCGGCGTCCCGCAGGAGAAGACCGCGTGGGGCCTGAACCAGCTCTGCGGCTCGGGGCTGCGCACCGTCGCCATCGGCATGCAGCAGATCGCCAACGGCGACGCCGACATCATCGTGGCCGGCGGCCAGGAGTCGATGTCCATGGCGCCCCATGCCGCGCATATGCGCTCCGGCACCAAGATGGGCGACTTCAAGCTCGTGGACACGATGCTGAAGGACGGCCTGCTCGATGCCTTCAACGGCTACCACATGGGCAACACCGCCGAGAACGTGGCCCAGCGCTGGCAGCTCACCCGCGACGAGCAGGACCAGTTCGCTGTGGCCTCCCAGAACAAGGCCGAGGCCGCGCAGAAGGCCGGCCGCTTCAAGGACGAGATCGTCCCCTACACCATTGCGTCCCGCAAGGGCGACATCGTGGTGGACAACGACGAGTACATCCGCGCCGGCACCACCATCGACGCGGTGGCGAAGCTCAAGCCCGCCTTCTCGAAGGACGGCACGGTGACGGCCGCCAACGCGTCCGGCATCAACGACGGCGCCGCGGCGCTGGTGCTGATGACCGCGGATGAGGCCCAGAAGCGCGGCCTGACGCCCCTCGCCCGCATCGCCTCCTGGGCCACCGCCGGCGTCGATCCCGCCATCATGGGCACGGGCCCGATCCCGGCCTCCCGCAAGGCCCTGGAGAAGGCCGGCTGGAAGGTCCAGGACCTCGATCTCGTGGAGGCCAACGAGGCCTTCGCGGCCCAGGCCCTCGCGGTCAACAAGGACATGGGCTGGAACCCCGACATCGTGAACGTGAACGGCGGCGCCATCGCCATCGGCCACCCGATCGGCGCGTCCGGCGCCCGCGTCCTTGTCACGCTGCTCCACGAAATGGGCCGCCGCAACGCCAAGAAGGGCCTCGCGACCCTCTGCATCGGCGGCGGCATGGGCGTGGCCATGTGCCTGGAGCGCTAAGACTTAAGTGAGTGGTGAATAGCGAGTGGGGAGTGGAGGGGCGCGGATGGTGACAACACCATTCGCCACTCACCACTCGCCACTCACCCAACATGGAGGGAACACAAGAATGGCACGAGTTGCAGTGGTGACGGGCGGAACGCGGGGCATCGGCGCCGCGATCTCGAAGGGCCTGAAGGCGGCGGGCTATCAGGTGGCCGCGAATTACGGCGGCAACGACGAGGCGGCCAACAAGTTCAAGGCCGAGACCGGCATCCCGGTCTACAAGTTCGACGTGTCCGACGCCGCCGCCTGCGAGGCCGGCCTCAAGGCGATCGAGTCCGAACTCGGGCCCGTGGACGTGCTCGTCAACAATGCCGGCATCACCCGCGACGGCATGTTCCACCGCATGACCTTCGACCAGTGGCAGGCGGTGATCCGCACCAACCTGGATTCCATGTTCACCTGCACGCGCCCCGTCATCGACGGCATGCGCGCGCGCGGCTTCGGGCGCATCATCATCATCTCGTCCATCAACGGCCAGAAGGGTCAGATGGGCCAGACCAACTATTCCGCCGCCAAGGCCGGCGTGATCGGCTTCGCCAAGGCGCTGGC
>DATHAU010000003.1:0-2326 GCA_035296545.1 Microvirga sp. | reverse complement strand
TCAGGGCGTGCTTCTGGTCCTCCCGGTACATGGGCGCGCCCGCATAGATCACGTAGCGCAGGGACGAATGATCGTGGGCGTCCACGGACGGGTGCTCGGTGAGCATCTTCACGATGGTGGGCACGGTGAACAGGTTGGTGATGCGCCAGCGCTCCACCAGCGCCCAGGCCTCGTCCACGTCGAAGCGCTCGCCCGACAGGAGCACGGTCTTCACCGCGCGGGCCACCTGCACGAGCCCGTGGACGCCGGCCCCGTGGGAGAGGGGAGCCACCACCAGGGAGGCATCCCGGTGGGTGGTGCCCGGCATCAGGTCGCAGAGGTGGTTGGTGATCACGAAGGCCATCTGACCGTGGGTCAGAACGGCGGCCTTGGGACGCCCCGTGGTCCCGGAGGTGAAAAAGAACCAGCACGGATCGTCGTGCTCCACCATTGCCACGGGAGCCGCCTGCCCCTCGTGGCGGCGCACCAGCTCGTCGTAATCCTCGCCGATCTCGGAGCGCCCGATGGAGACGACGAAGCGCAGCCCCGGGATCGCGTCGCGCACGGCGGCGGCGTGCTCGGGAAAATCCCGGTGGCAGATCATGGCGGCGGCGCCGCTCGCCTGCGCCTGATAGGCGACCTCCCCCGGGGTCTGGCGGAAGTTCGTCGGCACCCACACCGCGCCGAGGCGGAAACAGGCGAACATGGACTCGAACATCTGGTTGCAGTTCTTGGACTGCACCAGCACCCGGTCGCCTTTGCCGATTCCCCTCTCGGCCAGGGCCGCCGCCATGGCGTCCACGCGGGTGTCGAGGTCGGCCCAGGTCCAGGCATGGTCGCCCCACACGAAGCCGGTCTCGGGTCCGTGCCGCCGCGCCGCCTGACGCAGGAAGTGGGAGAGGTTCATGACCCGCCTGGAGACGGGCGCAAGGCCGCCCCGGGGGTGAGAGGTGCTGGCGTTCATAGGTGTGTTCCAGGGTCGGGACGCAAGGCTTCCGGCTGCCCCATGGTCAGGCTCCGCCGGAGAGAAACATCCGGCGCAGCCTGTCCTCGACGCGGGCCACTTCGGTCTTCATGCGGCGGGCAAGCTCGGGCTGCCGCGCGGCATCCATGCGGCTGTCGATGGCCGCGATGCTGAGCGCGCCCGCCACGCGCCCGTCCGGGAACATGATCGCAACGCCCATCCCCCAGGAACCGGCGAAGATCCGGCCCGGATTGAGCGCGTAGCCGTTCGCGCGCGTGGCCGCGATGTCCTGCCGGATCAGCTCCATGGTGTAGTTGGGGTAGAGGGTTTCGAGAACCTTCCGGTTCTCGGCGAGCACGCGCCCGATCTCGTCGTCGCTCAGGGCCGCCAGCATGGCGAGCGACCCGGCGCCGATTCCCAGCGGGTGCTGATTTCCCGCCTGGAGGGCATGGGTGCGGACCGGATAGGTGCCCTCCTGCCGGTGCAGGCACACCGCATAATTGCCCCGCCGCACGGACACGAAGCTCGTGTCCATGGTGATCTCCGACAGGTTGCGCAGGCTCTCCAGGGAGAGTTCGAGCAACCCGTGGCGGCGGGACGCCAGGGTGCCCAGAACATAGGCCTCCTCGCCGAGGAAGTACCGGCGCGTGCGCGTCTCCTGCTCCACGAGGCCCGCCCGCATGAGGGCGAGCAGCAGCCGCCGGGCAGTGGGCTTGTTGAGGCCGCTCTCCTGGACGATGTCGCTCAACTGCGCGCCGCGCTCGGCCTCCCGCCCGACGAGCGACAGCAGCCGCAGGGCCCGGTCCACGCTCTGGGACCCGGGCATATCGTTGGCGGCGAAATGAGCATCGTCCATCTTGCTGGTCCATGGGGTCCATATGGTGGACCTTAGATCCGCCCGATATCCCTGTTTCCAACTTAAGTTGGTTCTCGGCTTGTTGCAATGACCTGCCGGACGTGTATGTTTCCGCCTGTCCGTTGCGAAATCGCGATCCATAAGGTGGACCTGCCGGGGGGCCCGAGCTGCCGGCTTCGAAGGTGCGCACGCCCCGGCGTGATCCTCGGAGGCCGGCGGTCAAGGGACCGGCGCGCCCCGCAGCCTCATCCCGAGAAGGACCGCAGGTCCGTCTCGAAGGACGAGGCGTCTCCAGAGGACACTGGGGGCCTCCTTCGAGACGCAGACTTCGTCTGCTCCTCAGGATGAGGGCGAGGGTGTTAGGGGCCGGACTGTCAGGGCCGCGATTGTCGGGACAGGGAGAGCAACATGGCTGCCGCCAGCGATATCGCCGTTCCCCTGGGGGATATGGAAGAGGCCAAAGCGCCCCGCGTCGGTTCGCTGCTGATCAGGCCGATCGAGGTCGTTTCGGCCGCCCTGCTCGTCCT
>DATHAU010000002.1:0-6919 GCA_035296545.1 Microvirga sp. | reverse complement strand
TTTTCCGAACAACGGGTACTTCGGACGCATCGAGCCGTCAACGAACATGAGGTCTCAGCTCGAACCGCTGCCATTCCGGGCTCGGCTCTACGAGCCCGGAATGGCAGTGCGGGTGTCGCTTTCGGCGGGGATGACAACGGGCATCGAAATGCGCCAAAGAGGAACGCCCTGTCAGGATCCACCGTCATGTCCGCCGAGAAGCCCACCCCGTCGCCTGTCCCGTCCCTTGCCGATCTGCGCCAGGAGATCGACCGCATCGACGAGACGATGCACCGGCTGCTCATGGAGCGCGGCGCCATCATCGACCGGCTGATCGCCGTGAAGAAGACCTCCGAATCCGGCTCGGCCTTCCGGCCGGGCCGGGAGGCCTCCATGATGCGGGCGCTCGCCGAGCGCCACCGGGGCCTCCTGCCCCTCGACACGGCGGAGGGCATCTGGCGGGTGATCATCGCCACCTTCACCTATGTGCAGGCGCCCTATGCGGTGCACGCGGACGTGTCGGGCGGGGATGCCCCCATGCGCGATTCCGCCCGTTTCCATTTCGGCTTCACGGTGCCCTGCATCACCCACCCGAGCGCGGCGGCGGTGATCGAGGCGGTGGCGGCCTCCCGGGGCGATCTCGGCGTCTTCCGCCTCGACCAGGGCGCCACCAGCGGCGCCTGGTGGCGGACTCTCGCCGAGGGGCACCGGCCCAAGATCATCGCGCGGCTGCCCTTCATCGAGCGGCCGGACCACCCTGCCGGCACCCCGGTCTTCGTGATCTCGAAGCCGCTGGCGGACGCGTCCCTGCGCGACGTGGTGCTCTATGCGGCGCAGTTCGAGCGCTGGCACAGGGGAGCCAACGAGGCTCTCGCGAGCCTCGGCGGCGAGGTGGTGGCGAGCGCGGCGGACGCCCACGGCCTGTCCGAACTCATCGCCCTGCCGGGACAGGTGGAGCCGGGCCGGCTCCACGAGGCCCTCACAAGGGCGGGCGCGAGCCTCGCCCAGCTAGTCGAGGTCGGAAGCCATGCCGAACGTTTCCGCGTGAAATGATCGCCGAGCTGCGCTAGACCGGCCCCGTCGAATTCGTCCGCCCCTCAGGAAGCGATCAAAAATGTCCGTTCGTCCCGAACCCCGTCCCGGAATCATGCAGATCGAGGCCTATGTGCCCGGCAAGAGCGCGGCCGCAGGGGTGGCGAAGATCCATAAGCTGTCCTCGAACGAGACCCCCCTCGGGCCGTCGCCCCGGGCGGTCGAAGCTGTCAGGTCGGCCGATCATCTCGAGCTCTACCCGGACGGGTCGGCCACCCGCCTGCGCGAGGCCATCGGGGCGAAATACGGCCTCGATCCGAGGCGGATCGTCTGCGGCGCGGGCTCCGACGAGCTGCTCTCCCTCATCACCCATGCCTATGTGGGGCCCGGCGACGAGGGCATCTTCTCGGAGCACGGCTTCCTGGTCTACCGCATCGCCATCCTGGCCGCCGGCGGCGTGCCGGTGGTGGCCCCGGAGAAGGATTACCGCGCCGACGTGGACGCGATCCTGGCCAGGGTGACCGACCGGACCAGGATCGTTTATCTGGCCAATCCCAACAACCCCACCGGCACCTACCTGCCCTTCGACGAGGTGAAGCGCCTGCACGCGGGCCTGCCGCCGCAGGTGGTGCTCGTGCTCGATGCGGCCTATGCGGAATATGTCCGCCGCAACGACTACGAGGCCGGGCTGGAGCTCGTCGCCACCGCCGAGAACGTGGCGATGACCCGCACCTTCTCGAAGATCTACGGGCTCGCGTATCTCCGCCTCGGCTGGATGGTGGCGCCCGCCCACATGGTGGATGCGGTCAACCGCATCCGCGGCCCCTTCAACCTCAACGGCCCGGCGATGGAAGCCGGCATCGCGGCGATCCAGGACGACGCCCATGTGGCGAGCGCCGTGGAGCACAACGAGCAATGGCTCGCCTGGCTCGCCCGGGAGATCGGGGGACTCGGCCTCGAGGTGACGCCGAGCGTGGGCAATTTCCTCCTCGTCCATTTCCCGAAGGAAGCGGGCAAAACTGCCAAGGAGGCCGACGCATTCCTCTCCAGCCGCGGCCTGATCCTGCGCCGGATCGACGCCTATGGGCTGCCCGACGCCCTGCGCCTGACGGTGGGCGGCGAGGAGGCGAACCGCCTCGTGGTCGAAACCTTGCGCGAGTTCCTGGGCGGGACCCATGCCTGACCGTCTCAGGCCCCCTCTCGCCACGCCGCTCTTCGGGCGCATCGCCCTGATCGGAATCGGGCTCATCGGCTCGTCCATCGCCCGCGCGACCCGGCATCTCAACCTGGCGCGCGTGATCGTCGCCATCGACCGGGACGAGGGGGTGGTCGCGCGGGTGCGGGAACTGGGGATCGCCGACGAGGCGACCGCCGATCCCGCCGCCGGGGTGACGGACGCCGATCTGGTCATCCTGTGCGTGCCGGTGGGCGTATGCGGGGCGGTGGCCGAGGCCATGCGGCCGGGGCTGAAGCCGGGCTGCATCGTGTCGGACGTGGGCTCGGTGAAGGCCTCCGTGGTGGCGCAGGTGCAGCCGCATCTGCCGGCGGGCATGCACTTCGTCCCGGCCCATCCGGTGGCGGGCACGGAGCATTCCGGCCCCGACGCGGGCTTTGCCACGCTCTTTCACAATCGCTGGTGCATCCTGACGCCGCCGGAGGGCGAGGACGAGGCCGCCGTGGAGCGGGTTCAGGCCTTCTGGTCCGCCATGGGCTCCAACGTGGAAATCATGAGCGCGCAGCACCACGACCTGGTGCTGGCGATCACCAGCCACGTGCCGCACCTCATCGCCTACAACATCGTCGGCACGGCGGCGGATCTGGAAACCGTCACCCAGGGCGAGGTGATCAAGTTCTCGGCCGGCGGCTTTCGCGACTTCACCCGCATCGCCGCCTCGGACCCCACCATGTGGCGCGACGTCTTCCTCCACAACCGGGAGGCCGTGCTCGAAATGCTGGGCCGCCTCAACGAGGACATCGCGCTGCTCGCCCGCGCCATCCGCTGGGGCGAGGGCGACAAGCTCTTCGACCTGTTCACCCGCACCCGGGCGATCCGGCGCGGCATCATCTCGTCGGGCCAGGAAACCCCGGAGCCGGATTTCGGCCGGAGGCGCGAGGACAAGGCTTAAGGGTCGAACTCGGACGCCGAGGGATGGCGGCGTCTCGAAGAATCGTCCAGGGAGCGCGGGAGACGCGACATCACTCCCTCTCCCGGGTGGGAGAGGGGGCCAGTCGCGTTTCCCGTACCCTCTGGATGATCCTTCGAGACGCAGACTTCGTCTGCTCCTCAGGATGAGGGCGGTGGGTGAACCTTTCCAGGCCAGCCTCAGTAGAGCGGCTGAAGCCTGACATTGGGGATCACGAACGGTCCCAGTGACAGGAGACCCCCTTCGAGGCGCAGCGGGGGCAGGGGGGTGAGCTGCGGCTTGGCCCCCTCCGCCGGGGCCCGGGACCCCTGGCCGAGCAGCGCGCCCAGGAGAGCCCCGCCCGTGCGGTTGCCCGTCACGTTGCCGATCAGGCCGTCGAGGCCTGCCGCCGCCGCGTTGAGCTGGCCCACGGGCCGGTGGGCCTCGTCGAGGCGCAGGTTGCCCTTGGCCTCCATGCGGCGCGGCCCCTTGGCGACGGACAGCATCAGGATGTCGATCTGGCCGCCGGCCGTGCGCCAGCGCTCCAGCTCCACCGCTGCGGGGCGGCCCCTGAAGCCTTCGGCCTGGGTAAGGGTGACGTCCCCGTCGAGATCCGTCGGCTCCGCGCCGCCCACGAGGTTGTCGAGCGCCGGAACCCGCGCCTGCCGGATCGAGAAGGCCCCGTCATAGGCCCGCTCCGCCGCCCGGGAGGGATTGGGGCGCAGGTGCAGCTCGAGGCTCTGGCCCGAGGTGGCGATCTCGCCAGGCCCCAGCCCCGCAATGGCGATGCGGGGAGCCCTGGCGGCGACGGAAGCCCGCTGCAGGCCCCCCGGCCTGAGGTGAATGCTGGCCTGGAGCAGGTCCCATTGAGCCTGCACGTTCACCCGACCGTCGGTGGCGCGCAGGGGGCCGTCGATTTCCGCGATCACGCGCCGGGGCTGGTAGATCTGCGCGACGGCCTCCACCCGCCCGAAGGAGGCGGTCACGGCGCCCTGCTTCAGGCTGAGGGCGTCGCACGCGATCTCGATGCGGAAGGGATAGCCGCCGATCCGGCGGTCCTGGCAGGTCCATTGCCGCCCGCCGCGAGCCTCCGCCTGGAGCCAGGCGTCGAAGGCCTCGCCGGCGCGGTTGCGGATCACGAACCAGGCCGCGCTCCAGGCGACGGCCGCCAGGAGCAGCAGCACGAAGGGCGTGTAGAGCCAGAAACGGCTGCGGCGAACATTCCCGGCTGGAACGGCCTCGTCCATGCAGGATCTCCTGTTGTGCTGGTGCTTGGTAACTGCTAGCGCCCGAAACAGGCAAGGGTCGGGCAGGCATTGCGGCTGGGAATGACGGACGCTTCGGACGACCTGTGGGTTTTCGGCTACGGCTCCCTCATGTGGCGGCCGGGCTTTCCCTTCGTCGAGCGCCGCCTTGCCCATCTCCACGGCTATCACCGCTCCCTGTGTGTCCTGTCCCATGTCCATCGGGGCACGCCCGAGAATCCGGGCCTGGTGCTGGGCCTGAGCCGGGGCGGGCGCTGCCATGGGGTCGCGTTCCGGGTGGTGCGGGAGGAGGCCGCCGCAACGCTCCATTACCTGCGCGAGCGCGAACAGGTCACCTCGGTCTATCTGGAGCGCCGCCTGCCCGTGCGCCTCGACGACGGGCGCCGGGTCCGGGCCCTGGTCTATGTGGCCGACCCCGGGCACGCGCAATATGCGGGCCGCCTGCCCTTCGACGAGGTGCTCAGGCTGGTGCGCCAGGGGCAGGGGGTGTCGGGCCGCAACCCGGACTACGTGCGCTCGACCCACGAGCACCTGACCGGCATGGGCGTCACCGATCCGCTGCTGCAGCAGATCGTCCGGGCGCTCGACGGAACGTCCTGAATGCTGAGCGCGCGGCGGCGTAGAGATGAGCACAGGACCTCATCCTGAAAGTCTGGCTCATAAAGGAGTAGGTGATCCTGGTCGGGTGTGATTCCGTCGCGGTTGCGAGCAACGAAGGACCTCACGCCATGGCTTGGACCAAGACCACCCGGGCGCAGCATGCGCGCGACCACCTGCTTTATGCAAGCAATCTCACAGCGGACGAATGGGCGCTGATCGCCCCGACCCTGCCGCCGCCGGCCACCCGCGGACGGCCGCGCACCACCGATCTGCGCGCGGTGGTGGAGGCCTTGCTCTACCTTCTGGCCACCGGCTGCCAGTGGCGGGCGCTGCCGCGCGAGTTCCCGCCGCGCTCGACCGTGCAGCGCTACTTCTACCGCTGGCGCGATCAAGGCCTGTGGCCGTGTCTCAACCGCAGCCTGGTGGATCAGGCCCGCCGCGCCTTGGGGCGCAGGCCCCATCCCTCCCTGGGCATCATCGACAGCCAAAGCGTGCCCACCACCGAGAGCGGCGGGCCGCGTGGATTAGATGCGGCCAAGCGGATCAAGGGCCGCAAGCGCCACATCGTCACCGACAGTCAGGGCTTTGTATTGCAAAGCCTGGTGCAGGTGGCCAGCCTGCAGGACAATCACGGCGCCGTGCCGCTCCTGCGGGCGCTGCATGGCAGCCGGCCCTCCCTGCACCACGTCCTGGCTGATCGCGTGTATCGGGGCCGCAAGCTTCTCGAGGCCGTGGCCGATCTGGGGCCGTGGACGATCGAGATCGTGCAGCGGCCACCAGGGGTGAAGGGCTTTCAGCTGCTGCCGCGGCGCTGGGTGGTCGAGCGCACCTTCGCCTGGCTCGGCCGCAACCGGCGCCTTGCCAAGGACTTCGAAGCCAGCTTAGCCAGCGCTCAGGCCTGGATCCTGCTCGCCAGCATCAAGCTCCTCACACGACGTATCGCCCGAACCCCTCACCCTTTATGAGCCAGACTCTCAGGATGAGGGCCATGTTGGTCGGACGCGCGGACCTGGGTTTCAGCCCATGCTCAGATGCACCGCCCGCCATCGACCTCCAGCACCACGCCGGTGATCAGGCTGGCTTCGTCCGAGGCGCGGTAGAGCGCCGCGTTGGCGATGTCCTCCGGCTTGGAGAAGCGCCCGAGGGGGATCGAGTTGATGAACTGCGTACGCCTCTCGGGCGTGTCCTCGCCCATGAAGGTGGCGAGCAGGGGCGTCTCGCCCGCCACCGGCGCAAGGGCGCAGACGCGGATCCGGCTGGGGGCGAGCTCCACCGCCATGGACTTGGTCATGGTGTGCACCGCACCCTTGGTGCTGTTGTACCAGGTGAGCCCCGGCCGGGGCCGCAGGCCCGCCGTCGAGCCCACGTTGATGAACACGCCCCCGCCCGCGCCCTGCATCACCGGCACGGCGGCCCGGGCGAAGAGATAGATCGACTTCACGTTGACGGCGAAGATGCGGTCGAACTCGTCCTCCTCCACCTCCAGCATGGGCCGGTTGCGATGGCTGATGCCCGCGTTGTTGACCACGATGTCGAGCTTGCCGAAAGCCGAGATGGTTTGCTCCACCGCCGCGTTCACGTCGGCCGCCCTGGACACGTCGGCGGCCAGGCCGAGGGCCGACGGGCCGATTCTCTCCGCAGCCGTTCTGGCCGACGCTTCGTTGATGTCGACAAGCACAACCTTTGCGCCCTCGCGGGCGAACGTCTCCGCGATGCCGAGGCCGAAGCCGGAGCCCGCCCCCGTGATCAGCGCCACCTTGCCGTCGAGGCGATTCATGTTGCTTTTCCTTTGAGACGATTGTGGATGGAGCCCGCAGCGGCATCCGAGAGCTTGCCCATGACTCCGCCCTCATCCTTCGAGACGCGAGCAGGCTCGCTCCTCAGGATGAGGGCTGCGGGAGCGTTGCCCTCCTCACCCAT
>DATHAU010000001.1:0-2875 GCA_035296545.1 Microvirga sp. | reverse complement strand
CGGCTTCTCCCGGCGCATGCTGGAGGAGGCGGGCGTGGCGGCCACGCCGGGCCTCGACTTCGACCCCATCGAGGGCTCGCATTATCTTCGCCTGTCCTTCGCCGGATCGGAGCAGGATTGTCGGGAGGCGGTGGCCCGGCTGAAGGGCTGGTTGAAGTAGGCTCCATCGTCATCCCGGGGCGGCGCAGCGGAGCCCGGGATCCATAACCGCTGACAGGGCAGGACAAGGCACGGCGGATGCCGCCGCGCTTAGTCCTGTAACGTGGGCGATCGTGGATTCCGAGCTCGGCCCTGCGAGCCGCCCCGGAACGACGGTGATGGTGCGGCTTACGACCCGCTCAGAACCGACTTGGCCTTGGACCACCAGCCCGCGCGCTTGGGGCGCCCCGGGTCCGGCGGAGTCAGCACCACGGCGACGGGCTCCGGCTCGGGCAGGACCGGCTCGGGAGCGGCCGGCGCGGCTTCCGCCACCGGCTCGGGAGCCGCAGGGCTGACGATCCGCTCGTCCGCGGGCGCAGGCGTCGGGGCTTCTTCGGGAGCCGCTCCGTCGGCCGCCGTGACGGTCTCCGCCTGGACGGGAGCCGCGAAGCCTTCCTCCGCGGCGAATTCCTCGCCGGCCTCGTCCCGGCCGCGGCCCCGGCCGCCGCGACGGCCCCGGCGGCGGCGACGGCCGTTGCGGCCCTCCCCATCGGATTCGCCGGACTCGGAGGCTTCCACGGCCTCGGCGTCGGAGCCCTCGGCCTCGGCAGCGTCCTCCCGGTCGTCGCCCTCCTGGTCGGAATCGGAGCCTCCGTCAGCCCCTGCGCCGCCGGCCGAAACCTCGCGGTCGCGGCCCCTGCGGCGGCGACGGCGGCGACGGCGACGGCCATTGCCCTCGCCCTCCTCGCCTCGCTCCTCGCCGGCCCCGGCCTCCTCGGCCACGGGCTCTTCGGCGGCCTCGGCCTCCATCTCGGCCTCGTCCTCCTCGGGCTCGTCCACGGGCACGATGGCGTCGATCTGAATGCCGGTCGCGGCGGATTTGTGCTCCAGCCGCAGGGCGGGCTCGCCCCGGTCGATGGCGTAGTTGGTGGCGCCGGTCAGGCTGTCGTCGGCCATGATGGAGACCGAGACGCCGAAACGGGTCTCCAGGTCGCGCAGGTGGATGCGCTTCTGGTTCAGGATGTAGAAGGCCGCCTCGGTCCGGGTGCGGACGATGAGGTTGTAGCCCGCGCTCTTGATGAGGGTTTCCTCGATGGAGCGCAGCACGTGCAGCGCCACGGACGGCGTCGAGCGGACGAAGCCGGTTCCGGCGCAATGGGGGCAGGGGATGGAGGAGGATTCGAGCACGCCCGTGCGGATGCGCTGGCGCGACATCTCCAGCAGGCCGAAGGGCGAAATGCGGCCCACCTGGATGCGGGCGCGGTCGTTCTTCAGGCAGTCGTTGAGCTTCTTCTCGACGGCGCGGTTGTTGCGCTTCTCCTCCATGTCGATGAAGTCGATC
The DNA here is from genome assembly GCA_035296545.1 of Microvirga sp. Taxonomy (GTDB): domain Bacteria; phylum Pseudomonadota; class Alphaproteobacteria; order Rhizobiales; family Beijerinckiaceae; genus Microvirga. Next base: position 1,395 of record DATHAU010000001.1, on the reverse strand, counting down.
ACGATGAGGCCGGCCAGATCCCGCAGGCGCAGCTGGCGGGCGATCTCCTCCGAGGCTTCGAGGTTGGTGCGCAGCGCCGTGTCCTCGATGTTGTGCTCGCGGGTCGATCTCCCCGAGTTCACGTCGATGGACACCAGGGCTTCGGTCGGGTTGATGACCAGGTAGCCGCCGGATTTCAGGGTCACGATGTTGGAGAACATGGCGTCGAGTTGGGCTTCGACCCCGTTCTTGGCGAAGAGCGGCTGCGGCTCCCGGTAGGGCTGGACGATCTTGGCATGGCTCGGCATGAGCATGCGCATGAAGTCCTTGGCCTCGCGGTAGCCGTCCTCCCCGGACACGAGGATGTCGTCGATGTCCTTGTTGTAGAGGTCGCGGATGGCGCGCTTGATGAGCGAGCCCTCCTCGTAGACCAGGGCCGGGGCCGAGGACGTGAGGGTCAGCTCGCGCACGCTCTCCCACAGGCGCATCAGGTATTCGTAGTCGCGCTTGATCTCCGGCTTGGTGCGGGAGGCCCCTGCGGTGCGCAGGATGATGCCCATCCCCTCCGGCACCTCCAGCTCCTGGGCGATTTCCTTCAGGCGCTTGCGGTCGGCCGCATTGGTGATCTTGCGGGAGATGCCGCCGCCCCGGCCCGTGTTGGGCATGAGCACCGAATAGCGTCCGGCGAGCGACAGGTAGGTGGTGAGCGCCGCGCCCTTGTTGCCGCGCTCCTCCTTGACCACCTGGACCAGAAGGATCTGGCGGCGCTTGATCACTTCCTGGATCTTGTACTGCTTGCGGGGCAGGCGCGGGCGGTGGGGGATGTCCTCCAGGGCGTCGTCGCCGCCGAGCTGCTCGACGATCTCGTGCTCCTCGACGTCCTGATCCTCTTCGTCGTCCCGCTCGTCCGCGGTGTCCTTGGACTCGTCGTCGTGAGAGGACTCCTCGCCGGAGCCGGCCTCGCCGGCGTCCTGCGCCTGCGGGACCTGCTCGCCGCCGGCGTCGTCCGACGCCTCGGCCGCCATCGGGGCTTGCGCGGGCTCGCCGGCAGAGCCGGATTCCTGGGGGCCTTCGTCCCGGAAGCCTTCATCCTGCGATCTGGGCTCCGCTTCGTCCGCTCCGGCGGCCGCGGCTTCGGACGACGAAGCGGCCTCGCCGTTCACGGCCTCGTCGCCTGCGGTCTCGTCGCCCGCAGCCTCTTCGCTGACGGTTTCCCCGTTCCTGGCGCGCTTGGGAGCCGAGCGGCGGCGGCGCTTGTGGCGGCGCTCCTCCTCGTGCTCCTCGTCCCGCTGGGCCTGGGCGTCCGCCTCGAGCAGGGCCTGCCGGTCGGCGACCGGGATCTGGTAGTAATCCGGATGGATTTCGCTGAAGGCCAGGAAGCCGTGGCGGTTTCCGCCATATTCCACGAAGGCCGCC